>JAYEFP010000191.1:0-6241 GCA_034715975.1 Candidatus Bipolaricaulota bacterium
CAGGTGGCACAGCGCGCAGGTGTGCCGCTCGTCATCGCAGGGATCGTACAGGATAAGGGGTATTTTGAGGAGATGGTCTCTCCCTACATAGACGGGGACCAAATTCGCTATATCGGCCCCATCGGCATGCCGGAGAAGGGTGAGTTATTGGGACATGCGCGCGCACTGCTGCACATGATCAACTTCGACGAACCGTTTGGTCTCTCCGTGGTCGAGTCGATGGCCTGCGGAACGCCGGTGATCGCCATCGATCGTGGATCGATGCCCGAGCTGATTCGTGATGGTGAGACAGGCTTTCTGGCCGCAAGCAGTGAGAATGCCGTCGAGAGCATGCGAAGGATCGATGGCATCGACCGAAGAAAGTGCCGCACCTGGGTGGAGAAGCACTTCACGGAGGCGCAGATGGTGGAAAAATACATACAGGTGTATAAGATGATTCTGGAAGAGGAGTGAAGACATGGCTAATCATGAGACGGTACTGAAGTCGATCGATGTCTCCTTCGTTGGAACCTATCCCCCACGCCAGTGCGGAATCGGAACGTTCACCCACGATTTAGGACAAAGCATCGCTCAACTGCAAGGAGAGACCGTCGGCACGGGTGAGACCGTACGCGTAGTCGCCGTAAGCAACAAAGGAGGGATCTACAAATACGGTCCTGAGGTGCAATTTGAGATTCAAGCCCAGCACAGGATGGATTACCGGGGTGCAGCCGACTTCCTCAACCTCTCCGCTGCGGACGTCATCAGCCTGCAGCACGAGTTTGGTATCTTCGGCGGCGACGATGGGGCATACATCATTGATATCCTTAGTCGCTTGACGAGACCGGTGGTGACAACACTCCATACCGTCCTCCAAGAGCCAACTCCCGGGCAGATGAAGACGCTGAAGTCCGTCTGTGCGTATTCCACGCTCGTGGTGGTGATGGCGCAGAAGGCGATTGAGCTATTGGTGGATATCTATGGTGTCCCACGGGAGAAGATCCTCCTGATCCACCACGGAGCACCGGACATACCCTTCCTCGATCCTGTCTACACGAAGGATCAATTCCAGGCTGCGGGTCGTCGGGTGATCCTCACCTTCGGCCTGCTCAGTCCCAATAAGGGAATCGAAGTGGCGATCAAAGCGATCGCTGCAGTAGTAAAAGAGTTTCCTGATTTGCTCTACATTGTACTCGGAGCGACTCACCCTGAGGTGAAACACCTCTTCGGCGAGGAGTATCGCCTTTTCTTGGAGCGGTTAGTCAAGAGTAAGGGCCTGGAAGAACACGTTGTCTTCTACAATCGTTTTGTTAGCCTGGAACAATTGACCCGGTTCCTGGTGGCGGCGGACATCTACATCACCCCATATCTGGCAAAGGAACAGATCACTTCCGGGACATTGGCCTATGCCATGGCCTGCGGCAAGGCAATCATTTCCACCCCCTACTGGTACGCCGAAGAGCTACTGGCAGAGGATAGAGGACGGTTAGTTCCATTCCATGATTCCGAGGCCCTCGCCAGCCAACTGCGCGAGCTACTAGGAGATGAAGCGGAACGAGACGTCATCCGCAAGCACGCCTATCAGTTTGGCCGCCAGATGGTGTGGCGTGAGGTAGCAAGTGCCTACGTCGAGGCCTTCAGGCGCGCGCTTCATGAGCGTCACGGGCCAATAATCGGACTGCGCACAAAAGAGCGAACAACTAAGCACCACTCTCTCCCGGAGATCAGACTGAAGCACCTGCGGTTATTGACCGATGACACCGGAATACTGCAACACGCAGCCTTCACCACCCCCGATCGCCGTTACGGGTACACCACAGATGACAACGCTCGCGCCCTGATCCTGACCATCATGAACTGGAAACTGTTTAAAGATGAGGAGATTTTGCCGTTATTGCAGAGATACCTGTCTTTCCTTAATTATGCACTAAACGAAGAAAGCGGCCGGATGCGAAACTTCATGGACTACGATCGACACTTCATCGAGGAAATGGGCTCGGAAGATAGCCACGCCAGGACGGTGTGGGCCTTGGGGACAGCCGTGGCCTCCTCGTCCACCGACTCAATCCTCGGCCTTGTTGCTCGGACATTCCGACAGATATTGCCGGTTTGCGAGAATTTCACCTCGCCACGTGCCTGGGCCTACGTAGTCCTCGGGTCCCTCGCCTACCTGAAGCGTTTCGGCGGTGATCGTGAGGCCCAACGCATCCATACTGTCCTAGCAGAGCGCCTCTTGAAATCTTTCGTCGATAACGGCTCGCGCGACTGGCCGTGGGGCGAGGACATTGTCACCTACGATAACGGACGCCTTCCCCAAGCGCTCATCGCCACAGGAGACTACCTCGGCAAGGACGACATGCGTGATCACGGGCTACGCTCGCTTAAGTGGCTCCTTGAGATCCAGACCGATCCGCAAAGAGGACATCTCTCGCTCATAGGCAACAACGGCTGGTTCAAGCGAGAAGGGAAGCGGGCACGATTTGACCAGCAACCAATTGAAGCCACGGCGCTCATCGATGCCTGCCATGAGGCGTTCCTCGTTACCGAAGATGAGCGGTGGCTTGCGTCGATTGAGCAGTCCCTCGATTGGTTTCTCGGTCAAAACGACGTGCATACAACGCTAGTTGAACTCATCACTGGAGGTTGCCGGGATGGATTGCGCGCGGCAGGAGTCAACCAAAACCAGGGCGCCGAATCGACCCTTGCTTGGCTGATGGCGCTACATCGCGTTCATCAGATTATTCAGGAAAGACCTTCTAAGATATAACGACATGCGTTAACGGCCGATAGTATTATGTTGGGAGGAGGATAAGGATGCGCTTTGCGGTAATCATGGCGGGTGGACGCGGAGAACGGCTGTGGCCCTTGAGCAGGAAGGAGACGCCAAAACAGTTTCTGAAGTTGCTCGGCGACCACACGCTGCTGCAGCAGACGGTGGAACGCGTTGGTCCCTTAGTATCGCTTAAGAATACGTACGTAGTCGTGGGAAGGGAACAAGTGGAGATTGTACGTGAACAACTCCCGGAGCTACCCAGGCAGAACATCATCGTCGAGCCGATGGGGCGAGGGACAGCCCCTTGTGTCGGCTTGGCGGCGACGCGGCTCTCACGGATAGATTCTCGAGGAGTGATGATCGTTCTCCCAGCCGATCACGTTATCGCAGATGAAGAACGCTTCCGACACCTACTGGATAAAGCGGCGACCGTCGCCGAGGCAGGGACACGCTTGGTTACGCTGGGGATCACGCCGGACCGTCCCGCTACCGGATACGGTTACATCCAGGCTCGCCCCTCACAAGGCGATACAAAGGCGGCCGTGTTGCAAGTCGAAAGATTTACTGAGAAACCCGACAGAGATACAGCACAGCGATTCCTGGACGAAGAAAATTACTACTGGAACAGCGGAATGTTCATCTGGAGGATTGATGCAATCCTGCGCGAGATGAAAACACATATGCCAAGGCTCCATGCCGGGTTGATGGCGATCGAAGAGACAGCAGCAGAACCCAGCTACGAAGAGACGCTAGCGCGCATCTACGCACAGCAAGAGGTAGACTCGATCGACTGCGGCGTGCTTGAGAAGAGCGATCACGTATTAGTCATTCCTACAGGCGATATTGGATGGAGCGACGTCGGCGACTGGAGCACGATAAGCGAGGTGTTAGAGACAGATGAAGCGGGAAATCTCATCCGCGCTTCCCATATCGGAATCGATACGTCAAACTGCACAATTCTATCGGGACATGCATCCGACAAGAAACGCTTGGTCGCCACATTGGGCATCTCGGATATTGTCATCATCGACACCGATGACGTTCTGCTCGTAATGGACAAGTCGCGCGCGCAGGAAGTGAAGAAGATCATCAGGATGCACAGGGCTGACCAAGAGAGGCAATAGACAAGACCATGATAGGCGAACAGTTGATTCCTCTCCTCGAATGCCCGGCATGTCATGGTGAACTTTCTTGGACAATCGAGAAACGTAACGCGGATCACATTTATGAGGCAGAGGCCCGTTGCGCAAGCTGTGGCGCGGTCTATCCGGTGCGCGAGGGGATTGGGGGATTCCTCACTCCGGATCTGCCGCGACATGACCTCTGGGAAGGAGCGGAGAGCGGACTGATGACGTATCTCCGGAAGCATCCTGATATTGAACGGAAGCTGTTGGAGACGGCGCCAGAAGACCTTTCACCGGCCGATCAGTTCTTTCTGGCAATGGTGCTGGAAGAACGCGGCAACTATGCGCAAGCGAGAACCGTAGCCGCCCTGGCCCATGCGGGGATATACACCAAGGAATATCAAGACTGCTTCAAGAGCCAGCTCGATTACGTGGCAAAGGTAGTCTCCTCCGGGAACGCGCCGATTGTTGACCTCGCCTCAGGCAGAGGCTACTTGGTGGAACGACTGGCTCGGGAAGCAACGCGCCCGATTGTCGCTACCGACTTCAGCCCGCACGTCCTACGCCGCGATCGGCGTCTCTTTAAGTTTCTTGGATTGGCCGATCAAGTAGAGCTGCTGGCGTTCGATGCACGGCGAACCCCGTTCAAGGATGGAGCGGTGAAGACCATGACCACGAATCTCGGTTTGGCTAACATCAAGAAACCTGGGCGACTTCTTCACGAGCTGCGTCGGGTTATCGACGGGAAGTTGTTGTCAATCATGTCCTTCTTCCCTGATGATGACGCAGCCAATCGGGCAGCCGCCGAGAAGCTCGGGATCTCGTCGTTCATGTTCAGAGATTCGACCCTGCGCCTCTTTGACGAGGCGGGGTTCGACGTCCAGCTGAAGAACGTCCGCAGTGGCAGGGCTCTTCCGACCCCGACAAGCTACCTTCTGGAGGGGGCAGGGATCGACGCGCTCCCGGTCGCCGAGACCGAACTTGAGTGGTGCACACTCGTCGCACAGTGAAGACCTCCTGTTGGCATGAGTCAAGAAGCTGTTCATCCTGGGTGAAGTCGTGAATACACCGTTATCGGAATGGCAAGAGACTTTCGCTAGTGCCTCGCGCAGCACTCGCAATGGATAGAATTAGGACTACAGAAGCATCATTTGCAGAACTAGGAGGGGCAAGTATGATTCACACCGATGGACTCACACGCAGATTCGGAGACATCACCGCAGTCGATGATCTCCATCTGGAAGTGGAGAAGGGTGAGGTATTCGGGTTTCTCGGACCAAACGGTGCGGGCAAGACAACGACGATCCGCATGCTCGCCGCGTTGATCGCTCCGACGAGCGGGGAGGCAACAGTCGCCGGGCTACGCGTCGGACAGGAGAATCGCATGATCCGCCAGAACGTCGGCGTCCTCACCGAGGCGCCGGGGCTGTACAAGCGCCTCTCGGCGCTCGACAATCTGGTATTCTTCGCCAAGCTGTATGGAATCCGTGAACCACAGGAGCGCGCCAAGCGGTATCTACGCTTGTTCGAGCTGTGGGATCGACGAGACAACCTCGCCGGAACGCTCTCCAAGGGGATGAGACAGAAGCTCGCCATCGCACGCGCTCTCTTGCACGAACCGCAGATTCTATTCCTCGATGAACCTACAGCAAGCCTCGACCCGGAGGCGGCCAAGGTGGTACGCGACCTTATTGAGACCCTGAGCACGAAGGAACGGACAATCTTCCTGTGCACGCACAACCTGGATGAAGCGGAACGACTCTGCGATCGCGTCGCCCTGTTCAAGACCAACCTCATCGCGGTCGGTAATCCCCGCGATCTGAAGGAGCGCATGTACGGGCGAAAGACGGTGATCCACCTCGTCAACCCCGCCCCAGGGATCGAGGAAGCCCTCGAACTGCCGTTCATCAAGCAGATCGAGCGGGTCGATAACGCCCTCGTATTCTCCCTTGCAAATCCGGAGGTGGAGAACCCGATCATCGTCAAGCGTCTGGTCGAGCTAGGGGCGAATGTGCAGTACGTAAACGAGCTAAAGGTATCCCTTGAGGACCTGTACCTCGACATGATGGAGGGGAACGATGTCGCGAATTAGCGTGATTCTACTGAAGGAATGGCGCGAATCACTGCGCAACAAGATGATTCTGTTCGGTGCGATCTTCCTGCCGCTGTTCATGGTCGGAGCAGCGCTGGTGATGGTCTACCAAGGACGAGGGATCGAAGTTCCGGGTGTCCAGATCGCCCTGTTTAACACAGCATTGATGTACTTCCTCATCCTCCCGACGATCATTCCACTGGCGATCGCCGCCTACTCGATCATCGGGGAGAAGGAACAGGGGAGCCTCGAACCGCTCCTCGCTACGCCAAT
>JAYEFP010000192.1:0-1683 GCA_034715975.1 Candidatus Bipolaricaulota bacterium
AGAATTAACTAAGTTAGTATAGCGTGCTCGCGCGGTATTGTCAATACATGAGACAAAGGACTAGCATGCTTCAGAAACAGTTCATCTGCAGGGTTCCGTATGGTTTCGACAGGGGAACGAACTCCTGACTGCAAATGACAAGAGGCTGTTCGCTTGCCGGTTTGTTCTAACGCAACGTTGGTGCTTTCTTGTAGCGCGTTAGCCCTGTTTGCTTTTCAGAACAGGCAGACTGCCACGTTGAGGCTGCCAGTTGCCCACGTCGAGAGTCTCCACTAGACTGACCAGTCAACCAACGTCTCAAGCAGGCAAAGGGGATAATCGAGTGAATGAGCTTCCAATGTACACGATTAGGGAAAGCGTGCGTGCAAAGCACGTTATCCTCAAGATATCGGTTCACGATGGCCTCGTCGTCGTTGTGCCGCGTGGGTTTGACGTGCGGCAGGTGCCGAAAATCATCGATGAGAAAAGGGAATGGATCGAGCGCGAGTCGAAACGAATCGAGCAGAGGAGAAATACCCTGGACACAGAATTAGCTCCCGGGAAGATTCTCCTGCGTGCAATCAACGAGGAATGGATGGTAGCGTATGAACAGAACCACTCATCGCGGATCGCCGTAGATATACCAGGGAAGAGACGCTTGATCCTGTCGGGAAACACGGCTGATCATGCTTTGATCAGAATGGCTCTTCGGAGCTTCTTGATCGCAAAGGCGCGAATGGAGCTTCCTGAGCTGCTGCTATCCTTGGCTGATGAACACGGATTTCTTGTGACTAAGGTATCCGTAAGATTTCAGAAGACCCGCTGGGGGACCTGCTCTACCCAAGATGCGATCTCCCTCAACGCTAAGCTTCTCCTCTTGCCTCGCGACATTGCAAATTATGTAATGATCCACGAGCTCTGTCACACTGTGCATCATAATCACTCTACCGACTTCTGGCAGCTGGTGCAGGAGCATCTGCCACAGGCGCAGATCCTGCGGCGAACCCTGCTTGATGAGGCATGGCGTTTCGTTCCTCTGTGGTTGGAGGGTCAGTATAAGGGATCTCGATGAATTGCCATTGTGGCAGAGCGCAAGATAAAGAAGGTAGACTATGCAGGCAGTTCTGTACGTGCTTGCGGGAGGGGTTGGCGTTGTGCTGGCAATCCACTTGGCGATGAACGGGCAAGTGGGAGTATTGCTCGCGAACCCACGGGTGGGAAATGCGATCTTCTGGATCGTTGGCGCGGTAGCCGCAGTTCTGATCGGGCTGACCGGATTAACTGGAGGCAACTCCAGCCTACACCGGCTGTCCAGCGTTCCCGCCTACCTATATCTGGCTGGGGCGATCGGGGCCGTTCTCGTCTTCGTCATCGCCTGGCTGATCCCTCGCATCGGGGCCGGTCCGGCGATGGTGACGATGCTCACAGGGCAGGTGATCTGCGGGCTCGTCATCTCACAGTACGGCTGGCTTGGCTCGCCAGTGCGACCGATCAATGGCTGGAATGAGCTTGGGGTCCTATTTCTGATAGCTGGAGCGGTGCTATCGGTGATCGGACACTAGGAATAGTGCTTCACAACGCGTCATGTGTATGGTATAGTGATCACAGAGTCATAAAGGAGGAAGGTAGATTCAACTAGCGGTGAAACAACATGCCAGCTAGCTTGGCTTCGTTTCCAAATGCGGATAGACTGCTGCACAAGCA
>JAYEFP010000193.1:0-21967 GCA_034715975.1 Candidatus Bipolaricaulota bacterium
TATAGGAAGGAATCCAGGTTGCATATACCTCGGAGAGAATTCCCAAGACAAGGAAGATGGCAAACAGGGCTATTTGAGTATTGGTAGGAGTGACAGCCGTGAATCCTGCATAAACCAGGGCAAGAACACAAAGAATGACAAGGAAGACAACAAATAATCTTGCTCTGACTGATAGATTCATTTCGCTCCCAACAACAAAAAGCCCAACCGTTCTTGTCTATCATAGCAGAAAGAAGGCGGTTGGGCTAGTAATTGCCTGGATCTACGGGTGCCACTTAACCCCTGCCCCGAGGGCGAGGCCAAGCGAAGCGATCATCAATAGGTAGTAGATCCCCTTATTCTTTGTTAGTTTCGCGAACAGCTTGCTAATCCTATTCCCTGCATTAGGGCTATATCCTTGCCATTTCATTGCTAGTCCCTCCGGTGATCTACGGATGCCACTTGACGCCCGCACCCAATGCCAGCCCGAGCGCGGCGATCATCAACAGATAGTACATTCCTTTGCTTGCAAGCAGTTTCTTAGCAAGTTTCTTCATCGCATTTCCTCCTTTCAGGTGAAGCTTGTACAGCAAGCAGCTTGAGAGCTGCCCCTCTTCAACTCGTGGCAGTAACCCCACCAGGGTTGCTTCCTTCTAACTTGGCAGCCAGGCAATATACGATTCTTACCTGCTTACAGATATTGCTTCGATTTATCGCCTCCTCTTGTCAAGAATTCACACAACAGTCCTCATGCTCTGTCACAGCCAAGCTTCGCTTGGAATACATTGGGTGGACAGGCTGTGGCCCTTACTACGTATTCCATGATAAATCAGAGAAAAGAGAACAGCAGTTCAAGCAGCACCGGACCTGAGAACAAATGTCTCTTGCTGGTGCTGCTTGAGCTGCCATTTCCAGAGGTCATAATCTCTTTTCTGATCAATGCGTCGTCCCGAGTGATCGGGGTACGCGTCAGCGCGATCCCCCTTATCTTCCTGCTTTCACCTTAAGGCCAGACCCATCTTTCACCACTCTTAGTTTCTTGGCAACGATATCTTTCAGATTCTTCCCTGATTTGAAAGCGGGGACAACTTTCTTTGGAACCGTGATGCGCTCTTGCGTTTGAGGGTTGATCCGCTTTGATTCCTTGCGCGCACGCGCCTCAAACTTGCCAAACCCGGTTAACAGGACTTCTTCGTTGGACACCAGAGATTCCGTGATAAGATCGATGACTGCGTCAAGCGCCACGCGTGCATCCTTCTTGGATAAACCAGTCTTCGTTGAGAGCTTGTCGACGAACTCTCCTTTGTTCACCTTGTCACCCCCCTTTCTTTAGGAGAATGTCAATCATTATAGGCAGGCGGCGCGAGCTTGTCAAGAGTAGAAAAACATTACAGCGTTATGTGCACAAGCGGGCACCGTAATGTCTGGAAGGAGTTTATCGCGTCACCACGTGCTTTGCAGTAATTTGACTTCCCTCTGTTTCCAGAGTAAAGTTACGCTCGGATACTGATAGCGAGGTGCAAGAGTGAAAGAATATGAGATTGTTTATGTGTTACGTCCTGATCTTTCTGATGAAGATCGTACGAAGAAGGTGGAACGTATTCACGGCCTGATCACCGATAACGGGGGGCAGGTAGACAAGGTGGACGATTGGGGAAAGAGAGTGCTTGCGTACGAGATCCAACACCATACAGAAGGGTATTACGGACTTACTCTGTTCCAGATGCCTCCGCAGGCGGTCAATCCAATCTGTGAGCGGTTGAATATTACTGAAGAGCTTCTCCGTTATCAGATTGTCGCTACAAGTAAGTAGGGAGATGTAGGGATGTCGGCAAGTCTCAACAAGGTAATCATGATCGGTAATCTTACCGCAGATCCGGAGTTGCAGTACACTTCCGGTGGTACGGCACGCACGAAGTTTGCTATCGCGATTAATCGACAGTACAAAGATAAGTCTGGCCAACTGCAGGAAGATGTGACATTCGTCCCGATTGTTGCCTGGGGTTCGCAGGCAGAGAACTGCGCTAATTACCTAAGCAAGGGACGATCGGTTGCTATAGAGGGTAGACTACGTATCAGCAGCTTCGAGACCCAAGACGGCGAGAAGAAGAAGATGGTCGAGGTGGTCGCACGGAACGTTCAGTTCCTTGGAAGCGCTCGAACATCGGACGGTGCCGGCACCATTCCCGCCAAAGATGAGCCACCGACTAGCGGAAATGAGGAGGTTCCTTTCTAAGTTATGTTTTATAAACGAAAGCAAGTATGCCGAGTCTGTGAGCGAAATATCGTTCTCGACTACAAGAAACCCGAGGAGCTAAAGCAGTACATGAACCGTTTGGGAAAGATTCTTCCTAAACGAGCAACCCGTCTGTGCACAAAGCATCAGCGTCAGGTGGCACTTGAGATCAATCGTGCACGCAAGTTAGCGTTGCTGCCTTATGTCGGTGAGGCGAAGACGATCACGGATGCGCGTCCACGAAAAAGGAGATAGTCGCGGCCGACAGGATCGCCAAATGGTTTCTGAAGTAAACCTTCTCTAATGACAGACCCTCCCACGCGAAATCGGGAGGGGCTTTTCTTGGCTATCGAGAGGTGGATCCCTCTTGCCTGCTTCAGGTTAGGGTTTGTTCAGGATCTTATGGGAGCTGTCCGAAGATCAAGAGGGTTTCAACATCATTTTGGCCTCTCGAGCACTCCTTTCGCGGTGATCCTAGATGTCACGCCTGGGGCTCTCGCTGCAGGGCGGTGCTGGTCTCTCCGGTATCCTCTTCTCCGCCATTACGCGGTTGACAGAGGGAGCGGAGTGGCTCATCGCTGACTGCTTGTGTCAGGATGGTTTCCAGCATGCATCTACTTCCCCAACTGCGGGAGCCAGAACAGGCCGCTCGACAAAGGGGGTGCGACGATCGAAATTCTTCGCTTCATCGCGGCAAGACTTGCTAGAATCAAATCATGTCCAAGATTGTAGCGGTGATCATGCATGCCCCACTTGGGGGTAGCCCGGGGGAGGCACTGGTAGAGGGAGCGCGGGCGGCATCGTCGATCGACCTTGCTGGCCTGTTGCATGCGGCCGGAATCGAGAAGGTCATACTCGTTACCGAAGATGTTTCCCTTGCAGAAGAAATGCAAGAATGCGGTGCGTCCGTGGTCATCGAACGCGGGCCATCCCCGTTTCATTTTGGGCACGTGCTGAAGGAGATCATCCGTGAACATGGCATAGATGGCCTCCTCTACTTTGGAAGTGGGAGCGGGGGCCTTCTCGACATCAAACGTGTGCGAGCCCTCGTTCGCTTTGCCGAGCGCGAAGAGGGAGGCGCCCTATTCAATAACTTCTACAGTTGTGACTACGCCACAGTAGTGCGGGCACAGGATCTGCTCTCACTCGACCTTCCGGCGATCGACAACTCGCTTGGCCTTGCCGTTGCCGATGCGGGAATCGGTTGCTTTGCACTTCCTCGTGAGGTTGAGACGCAGTACGACATTGACACACCGACCGACGTCCTCCTCCTCGCCGCGACGGGTATGGGAGGCGAGAAGATGCGTCGGTTCACGCTCGCTCTTACAAACCAGCATAGAGGCATTTCCGGGATCCTCCCACTTCTACGTGAGCGCGACGCGCAGATAGCAATCATCGGACGCGTGAACCCGCTTACCTGGGCTCACTTTGAGCAAGAGGTGGCCTGCCGTACCAGCGTTCTCAGTGAGGGAAGGGGAATGCGCAGCTACCCCTCTGAAAGAAAGATCTTGATAGGCGATCTACTGAAAAAGGGGACAGGCTACTTTTTCAAGCGGCTAGAGGAGTCTTGTGATGGCGCGATCATCGACACGCGCCCCCTCCTTGCACGAGGAAAGGTTCTTCCGCCTGCAAGCGACCGCTTTGCCAGTGACCTGTTCGATCATCAGGCGATTGCCGATCCGCTCTGGCGTAAGTTAACCCTCGCCGCATCCGAGGCAAAGATCCCCATCGTCTTGGGTGGGCATTCGTTGGTAAGCGGGGGCTTGTACCTTCTCGCACAGGCGGGTTGGAAAGATCACGATCTTCGGCGTAGACTTCACCCCGATACGATCGATTGGCAAAAGGAGCAAACATGAGCGATACGACCCACCTGACACATCTTCTGCAGAGCGATCCTCAGACCGCAGCATTGATAGCTTCCGAGCAGCGCCGCCAGCGAGAGAAGATCATCCTCATCCCGTCTGAAAGCCTCACCCCGCCGGAGGTGCGCGAGGCGCTCGGTTCTATATTCACAAGCATCTATGCAGAGGGCTATCCACGCCCCGCGATGCGCAAGACCACTCCAGACGAGCTGGCAGACCTTGACATGCAGCTTGCCACACACTGTCGCTACGCCGATTGGCGCTTCTACAAGGGGACGGAGATGGCTGATCTGGTGGAGTCGCTCGCTGGCCGCCGCGCCGCAGAGTGTTTCGCCACGCCTGAGTGGCCGGCAAAGAGGATCTACGCCAACGTGCAACCGCTGTCCGGTGCTGCAGCGAACCTCGCTGTCTACGAGGCATTCGTCGAACCGGGCGGCACAGTGATGGGTATGGACCTCACCGAGGGTGGTCACTTGACGCACGGTTCACAGTTCAACATCACAGGAAAACGCTATAATATCGTTTCCTACGCCGCCGATCACAAGAACGGAAAGCTCGACTACGACAAGATGATGGAGCTTGCCAAGCGCCACCGACCCAAGATGATCATTGGCGGATTCACCTCATATCCGTGGCAACCGGATTGGCATGCCTATCGCGAGATCGCCGATGCCGTCGGTGCCATCCTCCTTGCGGACGTTGCCCACACCGCGGGGATGATCGTCGGTGGTGTCTATCCGAACCCGATCGGGATCGCCGATGTCGTATCATTCACCACTCACAAAACCCTGTGCGGGCCGCGCGGCGCGGTGATCCTCGCAACTGACCCGCAGATCGCCGCCCGCATTGATACTGCCATCTTCCCTGGCGAGCAGGGAGGGCCGCACGTAAACAAATTCGCTGCTATTGCTGTAGCGCTGAAACTTGCGCAGCGGGATGAATTCGTGGACCTACAGCGCCGCATCGTGGAGAATGCCAGGTACCTGGCAGATGCGCTTGTGAACGAGGGGCTAACCCTGGCCTACGGGGGGACGAACACACACCTGCTCCTCGTCGATCTGAAGGAGATCGAGACCGATACGGGGTTTACGATGATGGGCGAGATCGCCTCGCGCGTTCTCGACATGGTAGGGATCGTATGCAACAAGAACACCATTCCCGGTGATCACAGCGCTGCCGATGCGCATGGGATCCGCCTTGGTACGCCATGGGCGACGCAACGCGGGATGGGGAAGGCAGAAATGGAGATCCTCGCCTCGATCATCGCCAAGGTGTTGCGCGCGATCCGCCCCTTCTCCTATCTCGGCCTGAACGGCGAGCTTTCGCGTGGGAAGCTTCCACTCGATGTCCTGGAGCAGGCGAGGAAAGAGGTCCGTGCACTGATCGCCCGCGTTGACCCCGCAGTTGCTGCACCGATGCCCCAAGAGAATGACGGCCCGTGGACGATCCTGCGAGTCCGCGGTGGACGCAGCCGGGCGCTGCTGCATGGGGCGACGACCTCTGACATCCTGTCCCTCCAGGAAGGGGAGAAGTGTGACACCCTCCTCTTCGACAAGGACGGCATCCTGATATCCGAAGTGATCGTTGGGCGGATTGGAGACGAAGAGTACCTTGTCCTTGCCCCCCGTGAGGAAGGAGTCACGGTGCAGCGGTGGCTGTCTGGCCTTGCCGATGGTTACACATTGTTCGATGACGATGACCTGTTCCGCAAGGTGCAGGGTCCGGCGCTGATCGAGGAGATCGTCGAGGAAGATGTGCCGGAGCAGTCGCGGGACTGGCTCTCCTCGCGGGTTTTGGAAACAGGTTCAGGAAGCAGCATCACTACCCTGTACGCGACGCGGCCCGAGATCTTCTCGCCGCATAAGGCGTACTTCGTTGCCCAGAACATGCTCAATCCTGCGCCCGCTAGCACGGACAGAGTTCCCTTTGCCTGGGAGGAGGTGGAGGGTGCCCCGAAGCGCACCCCGCTCTACGAGGCGCACAAAACGTTGGGCGCGCGCTTGGTCCCGTTTGCCGGCTGGGAGATGCCAGTCTGGTACACGTCTGCGCTCGAAGAACACCGCGCCATCCGCAATTGCGCTGGCCTGTTCGACCTTGGGCACATGGGTGTATTCCACGTTTCGGGCGAGCGCGCGACTGAATTTCTCAACAACGTCACTGCCAACTATGCGGCCTGGCTTTCGGACGGAGAATCGCAGTACGCGCATCTCTTCGACCCCGAGGGGAACGTGATCGACGACATATTCGTCTACCGCCGCGCCGCGGACCGATATCTGGTGGTAGTGAATGCCTCCAACGAGGACAAGGACTGGGAGTGGCTTACGGGGGTCAACGATGGTCGTTACCTGATCGATGCTGATATGCCGACGCGCGACATCGGGCCGCGCGTCACGCTGCGCGATTTGAAGCGGGAGCGCGGAGTGATGGACATCGCGCTGCAGGGACCGAAGAGCGAGGAGATCCTGATGAAGATCCTCAACGCGCCTGAGCAAAGGAGCGTGGCGGTGCTGAAGCGCACGGAATTCTGCGAGATCATCGTCGATGACCGTCAGATGATCGTTGCTCGCACCGGTTACACCGGCGAGGAGGTTGGCTACGAGATCTACCTGGCGGCAGCCGATGCGGTCTGGCTGTGGGAGAGGCTCCTTGAGGTGGGTAGTCCGCTTGGGCTACTCCCGTGCGGGCTCGCCTCGCGTGACTCCACGCGTACCGAGGCCGGCTTTCCCCTGTACGGACACGAGCTCGCCGGAGAGCACAACGTGAATCCGTTCGAGGCGGAATTTGGGGCTTACGTCAAGCTGCACAAGCCGTTCTTCATCGGCAGGGAACGCTGTGTTTCGATGTACACCAAGCAGCGGCGGGAGATCGTGCGCTTCGAGGTAACGAGAGCCGGTTCTCGACCTGTGCGTGGGGGCGCAGTTGTAATCGATAAGAACGGCTCCTACCTTGGCCGAGTGACGAGCTGTGTCAGCCTGGGAGAGACGCAGGTTGGCCTTGCGCTCCTTGACAAGCGTGGGATCCCCGTGGGAACATCGATCGCCCTACTCAACCCTCCGCGAAAGGATCTGGGAAAACCGGTGGGCGAGCTTCGGAAAGGGGATCGGGTTGCTGTGGCTGTAGATGCGACGATCATCACGCGCTTCCCGGAGAAGGCCCTCCTCCCGCAGCCGGGCGGGGAGTAGGATCGGCTGCGATGGTTGCTATGCAAACTCCTGCCTGATGAGTTCAATCAGCTCGTCGCGGTTTCCCAGCTTGACGCGATAGAGGGTGAATGCCTGTCGCAAGTGGTGGATGAGAGGGTGATCGAGCTTGGCGTGGGTGGAGATGATAAATGGCACGTCGCTCTCGACAACCCTCTCCACCGCCGGGATGAACTTGGCTGAAGTGATCTCCATCGGGCCGATCTCGTCGATCACCACGAGCGTACCATCGGAGAGGGCACTATCGATCGCTGCGATTCCGATCTTCTCCAGATCGCGCAGGTTCACGCGATAGCGGCCCATTTTCGGCCCGCTCGTCTGATGGATGTGAGCGAGAATTCCTTCGTTTCCCGTGGCGATGTCGATCACCGAGAAACCCACGCGGTGATCGCACTTGCGGATCTCCTTGGTGATCATTCCTCCTACCGGGATGGAGAGCTTGGCGATGACCCGCTCGATGAGCGTCGTCTTTCCCACGCCCGGTCTCCCGGTGATTACGATTCGTCTCTTGTTTGCCATAGCCTCTCATTCTATCCTATCTGTCGGCAATGGAAAGAACGAAAGAAGGGAGGCTCACTTGAGCGGAAAGAACTATCTCTTGAGATCTCACACCACGCATCTCCGCGAGAGGTTGGTGCTAGCACTGTGCTCGCTGCTGATAGCGGGCGTCTTTTCGCCATCCTGTTTTGCAAAAGATGGCTTGCTAAAAGAACTCCACGCCCGCGGTGACGCTGCCTTTGCCGAGCGATTCACCATAGAGAGGATGAAAGAGGCCATCTCCTACTATGAGGCGGTTTTGCCTTACCTAGAAACCCTTTCAGTCCAGTCCCAGTCGTTCGTCCTCGATCGGCTTTCACAATGCTGCTATGAGCTCACCACCTTCAGTCCTGGAAACACGCCGGAGGACAAGGATCTATTCGACAGGGGGCTGGCATACGGAATGCGCAGCCTGCGCCTGAACCGAGAGTTTTCCCGCTTGGAGAAGGATGATTTCGCAGCAGCCGTGCAGGAAGTGACTGACCCCGCTGCCATATTGTGGACGGCGAACAACTGGGGCGCTCTCTTTGGGTATAACCCGCTCCAGGGGATGGTCGATGTAGGCAAAGTGAAGGTGCTATACGAGCGGGGGATAGAGCTCGACGAGGCCTACTGGGGTGGCAGCTTTCACAATGCGCTGGGAGCGATGCTCATCACCCTCCCTTCACTTCTTGGCGGCGATCTGGAACAGGGTAGAGCGCACCTAGAACGAGCGATTGCCCTTGCCCCGGATTACTTGGAGAACCACGTTGTCTACGCGCAGTTCTGGGGGTTCACCTACGACCTGTTCGGCAAGATAGACGGAATCAGGGATCTATCTCTGATTCAGCGTGGGCTTCAGTTTGTCATCTCAGCTCCAATTGGCGATTGGCCATTCTGGAACCGCGAAGCAAAGAGGGAAGCAAAGGCACTGCTACAGAAAAGTCAGGAGATGTCTGGAACATGAAGTATTGTAAGCATAGTCGAGTCACGGTGCTATCTCTGGTTCTCGTTATTGTGGCCACGCTTCCTGTGGATAGTGTCGTGGTCGGTGCAGGTGGGAACATCTTCCTACGGGGAGCTGATCGTCCGGTACTCAACATCGCCCACGCTGGCGCGGCCTCGATCGCACCGCAGAACACGATCATCGCTGGAGAGAAGGCGCTTACCGCTGGAGCAGATCTGTGGGGAATCGATACGCGTCTCACCAAGGACGGAGTATTTGTGTTAATGCACGATAAGAGCCTGACGCGCACGACAAACGTGAAGGAGGTCTTCCCCAACCGCGGCCCGTGGGAGGTGAAGGACTTCACCCTCGAGGAGATCGAGGAACTCGACGCAGGGAGCTGGTTTCTAAGGGATGATCCGTTCGGCCAGATCGCGGCTGGGAACGTCCCACTGGAGGATCAGCGTGCCTACGTTGGGGTGAAGGTTCCCACCCTGCGCGAGGCGCTCCTGTTCACGAGAGAGCACAACTGGCGAATGGACATCGAAGTAAAAGCGATGGATTACGTCACTCCTGCGGAAATAGCGGGAAAACTCGCTTCGCTGATCCACGCAATCGGTATGAAGGATCGGGTGATGGTCTCCTCGTTTGATCACCGTATCCTCATACAGGTGAAGAAGATCGATCCAAAGACTCCGATTGCCGCACTCGTGATCCTTCCGCCGCTCGATGTAGCCAGTTTTCTTGCGGGAATCGATGCTGATGGCTACGACCCGAGCCCGATCGCGTTCAGCTCGAAGGTCGCTGCGGATTTGGGCAGCCATGGCTACGGGGTGTACGTGTGGACGTACAATGACCAAGAGAAACTGCGCAGCCTGGCGCAGACAGCCGGTGTAAGTGGGATCTACACCGACTTTCCGCAGAGATTACATGCCATACTAGCCGAGCTGCACGGTAGCGAGCGGGATAAATGACAAGAGCGATGCGAGGTGCGGTGCTCTCTTGCCTGATCACGGGGCTCCTCTCCCTCGGGACACAGGTTTACGGCACGGGGATCACGCCTGTTTGCTTCGATTCGGGGACGCGGGTGGTGCAAGAGGTCGCTGAGGCGTTGACTGGTCAGGGAAATAGTGTCTTGAACTGCTATCCTCCCGGAAGCGGGATCTTCCTCGGGCTGCTCAGCCTACTACCGCAGGACCTAAGGATCGCTGGGATCGAGTGGGGAATGTCGGTGTCGCTCGGAGAACCGCCGCGAAAGTTCGACTCCTTCGATCCGGTGGAGCTTGGCGGCTGGTGCGTCTCTCAGTACCAAATCCGGGCATACCGGGCGATCGTGATCGGGAGCCCGAATGGTGGGGTCGCCCACCTCGCATCTCTACTTCACGCTCCGTTCCTCACCTCCTCGTTCGGGCTCGCCATCAGGCATTCCTTGATCGACCCGGATGACATCGACGCCTATGCCGCGACCGGTGACCGCTTTGCCGCCGCGCTTCTGAACAGGGCCGCCCCGGGATCGATTGAGGTGATCGATCACTACGATCCCCTCCACGACCGATCGCTGGTGAAGTACGTGAACTTCCTCCGCGTCAAGCTCCTCTCCCTACCATCAGCCTACCGGGAGTTCATCCGGAAGAGCCTCGCTCCGGGTGGGAAGATCGTCCTCGTCGACTGCACCTACCCCTGGGCCCAGTTCCGGGTTGGGAAGGGCTCGTACTTTCAGGTTGGTGGACTCGGCGCAGTCACTCCGGAGGAGTACCTGAAAGAGTGGGGGCGTGATCTCCCGCTCGAGGCGAGGCCGGAGTCAGAATGGGGCTGCCCGCCGGAGTTTGCCGCTGCGGTAAAGCAGTTTGCAGAGGAGGAAGGGATCGAGCTAATCGAGATTCGCTATCCCCATCCGGCCGACTACGGTCTCCTCTCCTACCGTGCTTACCTTGCATGTGCGGGTGTACGAAAGGAGGAGGTCATGTTTGATTGCTTCAACTATCAGAATCCACTCACTAATCTGCAAAGCGGTATCCCCGCGCTATGGCTTCCCTTCAACACGGAAGATGGCGTCTCCTTTGCAAGAGGGTTCTTGGCCGACAGCCGGTTCAAACAGATCTACCTTGCACTCCTGCCTTCTTTTGCTCGCAGCCCGGATACTGTACACCTCAAGACATGGGAAAACCTCCTCTCCTCGCACGGGGCAGTCAAGCTTCTCGGTATCGACACACAAGCCTTTCCCGCCGATACATTGGCCCCGTTCCGCTACGTGACAGAAATGAAACAGCTCCGTCAAGAGTATCAGCTTTCAACATCGCTTGAACTTGATATTGCGACCCTTGAGAGGCTCCTGCGCAATGAGAGCGTTCCATCCACAGGTGCATGTAGGTAGCATGCGAATTATGGCGCCAGTCTCATGACGAACGCGGGCTGAAGTCCACGCGCGGGGCGGTAAACTTCAGTGGGAATGCGGTAAGTACTGCAAGGAATGGTATGAACGAAGGGATAAATCACCAACCCGCAGAGCAACGCAGGATTGCCCATCTGGACATGGACGCGTTCTTTGCCGCTGTAGAACAACTGGATGAGCCACGATACCGTGGAAAGGCGGTGATAGTAGGAGGTCTGGGCCCGCGTGGTGTCGTGTCCACTGCGTCGTACGAGGCGCGCAAGTTCGGTGTCGGGAGTGCGATGCCGATGGCGCGGGCACGCAAGCTCTGTCCGCAGGGGATCTTTCTCCCGCCACGTTTTCCTCGTTACCGGGAGATCGCGCAGCAGGTACGCGACATTCTACATGAATACACGGAGGCTGTTGAAGTAGTCTCGATCGACGAAGCTTTTTTCGATCTCACTGGCAGCGGCGACGCCGAGGAGATCGTGCCAATCGTCAAGGCTCGCGCTAAGCAGGAGACCGGCCTAACCTGCTCGGTCGGACTGGCCCCAAACCGCTTCCTCGCCAAGCTTGCCTCAGAACTACGCAAGCCCAACGGGCTAGTGATAATCGACCCGGGTAATGTGCAGCAGATCATTGATCCGCTTCCTGTACGCATGATCTGGGGAGTTGGAGAAGTTACCGAACGTCGCCTTCGTAGCCTCGGGATATTGCTTATCTCTGACCTGCGCCAGGCTCCGCTGAGTCTGTTGACCCATGAGTTTGGCGCGATGGGACGGGTTCTTCACCGTCTGGCGTGCGGGGAGGATGCTACACCGCTTATCCTTGAAAGGCAGGCGAGTTCCGTCTCCCGCGAGACCACACTCGCCCAGGACATCTACTCAATTGCTCGGATCGAACAGCTTGTCCGGTATCTAGCGCGAGTTGTGGCCTCACAGCTTCGAGAAGACGGTCTCGTCGGCAAGACAGTGCGCATCAAGGTTCGCTTCCCCGACTTTGAGACGATCACCCGCCAGGCAAGTCTCAATGTGGGAACAGACTCGGCTCGCATTGTTGAGGGGATGGCGATAGACCTGCTACGGAGGCGCGTTGACCTTGCTGGGCGTGGAGTGCGGCTGATCGGAGTTGGCGTCGGTCGACTGAACAGGGCAAGCACGCGGCAGCTCACTCTGTTTCCCGAGGATGAGGTGATCCCCGATAACATATCTTCCGATGAGGTTCCGCGGTGCCTCAACCGACAGGATGGACATCGCTCACTTGCAGGGGGGAAGGATCAGATTGCAGGACTGGGAGAGGACCTGTAATCTTGCTGTTTAGAGGTGATGATGTTGCTATTCGTACGCGATCATGTTTTGTTTCTTGTTTTTCTTGTCTTGGTATCTGTTGCCGCATCCGCCGCGGTTCCCTTGTGCAATTACCGCACACCGAACAGTGATATTAACGATCTAGGGATCAGTTTCTCGTACCATTACTACAACGATCCCTACGGCCTTTCCGAGCGTGACATCGATGCCGGACAGCTTCTGCTCGACTACTCTCGCCGCCATGAATCACCGGACTTTGGATTTGATGTCGCTGTCAAGAATGACATGAAGATCTCGACCGTTGCTCTATCTTCATTTCTCATCGATGCGCAAGGGAATATCAAGCGCTACTTCTCTCCCGATCAGCCCTTCTTCGGGATAGCAGGAGCGACCGGCAAGAGCTCGTCTTCGTACAAGACGATCGGCCTATTCGCCAAGCTGGGTGTTGGTTATGGACGATTCACTAACGTCACACCGTTGGCGAAGGCGGTTGAGATTGGTGCATATCTGTTCAAGCAGGGGAGCATCACTTCCCACCTTGAGGAGCTCGATCTGCAAACGCTAGCGCATGAGATCGACAATATCGATACCTATAAGTCGATAAATGCTCTCTTAGGCGAGCTGCAAGGCATTATTGAGGGATCTGGTTTTGTAACGCCAAGCGGATTGGACGCCCTTGATATCTACGAGATCGCACAAATTGTGCAGGATGACAGCCATCCGCGCTATTGTGGCGGTAGTTTCAGCGTTGGTTTGGGATATGAGTTGCTCAACCCGATGGAGGAGACGAACGACCTACTGGCAACGGCCTCGTTCGACTACGCATTCACGACGACTCCGAAGGCTCAATTTCTCCTACGCGGGAACTTTTCTGGAGCCTATGACTTCCTCCGCACAAACCGGGCTGACGTTCGTGCATGCTACGACTACATAATCACGGATTCACTCGACGTGTCATTCGAATACTCTTTCTCGCGTGAGACATGGGACAGTGTGCCAACCGATAAGCATGACTTATCGCTTGATCTGACGTTTACCCCGGTGAAGGACGCGAGCATAGTCCTATCGATGGACTTAAGCCACGAGCCATACTTCCTGGAATGGAAACAGGAGATCACGTTCCAGATTGGAATGAAGCTGCTTTAGCCATATTAAGTATCATTTGTCTCATCAGTCCATCGGGTACTAGGTTTGCTGCCGTCTGAAGTGAAAAATACCGCGCCTCGGCGATCTCGTCGGGATCAGGATCTAGGGTACCAGATAGCGAAATCCTGTAGAAGATCATGATCCAGTGTAGCCTGCTCGTTTCTCCCAGCTTCGCTCTCACGTCGATAAACGACTCGATGCGTCCCTCCACCCGCAGCTCCTCGCTCATCTCGCGCAGTAGCCCTTCCTGTGATCCCTCGCCGAAGCGGAGAAACCCTCCGGGGAGAGACCATCTCCCTTCAGTCAAGCCACGGCTCCCCTTCACGAGAAGGATCTTGCCGTGATCGATGCACAAGCCTTCGACTACTACCCTGTGCATCGTGGAGTGAATCGCCTCTCGCACGATGCCCGTGACATGTTCCTGCGATGCCAGTTCGTCCTTTCCTTGCCATTCGCGTGGATGTCGAGACAAATGCGGAATACAGAATACGACAGGCTCACTTGTGGCCAAGGGGGCTACTTCATCGTACTCAAAAGGGATCTCATCATGCATTGGGAGATCTAGTGATCCAGCTCTTTCGATCGTGAACACCTTCCCATCGCTCTCCAGGTAGTAGCGCATATCGATCCTCCTGATTATCATTGTACGCCTAGAGGGTATGCATTTTCGAAGGTTGCATCGCCCAAAGAGGCCAGGGATAATTGCCCAGATGGCCTAAGGCCGATCTTTTCTTGTTAGGAGGTTCATGCGTGTACAAGATATTGACTAAGCGAACCCTTGGCCCACAAATTCGTGAATACATAATTGAGGCACCGGAGATCGCCCGCGTTGCGAAATCCGGACAGTTCATCGTCCTTCGTCTGCACGAACGGGGAGAACGCGTCCCGCTGACGATTGTCGATGCTGATACCAAAACGGGTGGGGTGACGATCGTTGTCCAGGAAGTGGGAAAGAGCACGCGTGAGATGGGCGACCACTTTCATGTTGGTGACGACGTCCTCGACTTTGTCGGACCATTGGGTGTCGCCTCTGAGATCGACAACTACGGGACAGTCATTTGCGTCGGTGGGGGGCTGGGTATCGCCCCGCTCTACCCGATTACACGCGACCTGAAAAAGGCGGGAAACACGGTGATCGGAATCATCGGCGCGCGCAACAAGGATCTTCTGTTCTACATCGATCAAATGGACTCGGTATGCGACGAACTGATCGTCATGACCGACGATGGCTCGAACGGGAACAAAGGGTTCGTCAGCAATCCGCTCCACGACATCATCGCTTCCGGTCGCGAGGTCAACCGTGTGTGGGCGATCGGGCCGGGGATCATGATGAAGGTTGCCTGCAACGTGACGCGCGAGTTCTCTGTACCGACAGTGGTCAGCTTAAACTCAATCATGATCGATGGCACCGGCATGTGCGGCAGTTGCCGCGTAGAGGTCGGGGGTGAGGCGAAGTTTGCGTGTGTCGATGGACCGGAATTCGATGGACACAAGGTGAACTTCGATCTCCTAATGTCACGACAGCGATTCTATCACGAAGAAGAGAAAAGCGCCTTGGATCGCTACCTGACAAGTGAAAGGAAAAGGGAAGAAGGAGCGCGCGTATGAGCCGAGATAGACAGACCCCGATGCGACAACAGGATCCGCACGTACGCACTCATAATTTCGATGAGGTTCCACTCGGATATACGGAAGAAGAGGCGATAATCGAGGCCGAACGCTGCCTACAGTGTCCCACGGCGCCCTGCGTGAAGGGATGTCCTGTGAGTGTCGACATCCCGCGCTTCATCGATCACATCAAGAACAGGCGCTTCTCCGAGGCGATTGCCACGATCAAAGAGACGAACAGCCTCCCGGCTGTCTGTGGGCGTGTTTGTCCTCAGGAAAGCCAGTGCCAAGGTGTATGCACCCTGGGCATTCGCTTTGAGCCGGTGGCAATTGGGAAGCTGGAGCGATTCAGCGCTGATTGGGAGGCGCAGCACGGCGGAGCAACGCATCAGGTATTGCCAGCGAAGGAACAACGTGTGGCGGTTATTGGCGCCGGACCGTCCGGCCTTACCGCGGCTGGCGATCTGCGTAAACTTGGCTACGACGTCACCATCTTTGAGATGCTCCATGTCGCAGGAGGCGTGCTCATGTACGGCATCCCCGAATTCCGTCTTCCCAAGGAGATCGTGCAGAGGGAAATCTCGTCGCTTAAGGCAATGGGAGTGAAGATCGAGTTGAATAAGGTGCTTGGACAACTTTATTCCATTGATGACCTCCTTTCTCAGGGGTACGATGCAGTCTTCATCGGAACCGGTGCCGGCCTCCCGCGCTTCCTCGGGATCCCTGGCGAGAACCTGAACGGCGTGTATACGGCAAACGAGTTCCTTACCCGTACCAACCTGATGCGTGCCTTCCTATTCCCGGAATACGATACGCCGATCAAGGTTGGTAAGCGTGTGATCACCGTTGGCGGCGGAAACGTAGCTATGGACTCGGCGCGCACCGCCCTCCGGCTGGGGGCGGAAGAATCGATAATAGTCTATCGCCGGAGCGAACAAGAGCTCCCCGCTCGTTCGGAAGAGGTCGAACATGCCAGGGAAGAAGACGTAAATTTCCAATTACTGACGAACCCAGTCCGATTCGTGGAGAAGGACGGAGCAATTGCCGGTGCAGAGTGCATCCGTATGGAGCTTGGCGAACCGGATGAATCCGGGAGGCGCCGCCCGGTCCCGGTTGAAGGTTCGGAGTTCTTGATCGACGCGGATACGGTTGTCATCGCCATCGGGAACGGGCCACATCCGCTCGTCCCGCGAACGACACCCGGGCTTGATCTCACCCGACGGGGAAACATTGTTGCTGACCCAGATACGGGACAGACGAGCAGGGAAGGCGTCTTTGCCGGCGGAGACATCGTCACCGGTGCGGCGACAGTCATCCAAGCAATGGGTGCGGGCAAGCGTGCAGCAGCGGCGATCGATCGTTACCTGAAAGAGAATAGAGAAGGCAAGGAATAGGCGCGGTTATGACGGAGTTGATCAGCAAGTGACGGAAAGAACGATCGGTGTCTTGGGAGGAATGGGACCGGAGGCGACGGTGGAGCTGTTCCGCCGCATCATCGCTCTCACTCCCGCAAAGCGCGATCAGGATCATCTTCATGTACTGATCGACAGCAATCCGAAGATCCCTGATCGAACTGCTGCCATCCTCAAGGGTGGAGAGAGCCCAGTTCAGGCACTGACTGCCGCGACAAAGAACCTGGAGCGTGCGGGAGCGGATTTCATTGCTATACCATGCAACACGGCCCACTACTGGCTTCGTGAACTGAGCGAAGCTGTCTCGATACCGATCATTGACATGATCGATGAGACCGTGGCGCGCGTCGGCTCTCACAACCCTTCTTTGCACACGATTGGTCTTCTCGCCACTACCGGCACGCTGAGTACCGACCTTTACCAGCAAATCTTTGCCAAGAATGGCGTTCGCCTTCTTGTGCCAAGTGATGAAAAAGAGGTTGTGGTTATGGATGCGATACACAAGATCAAGGCCGGAAACCATGGTGTGCGCGAAGCGGTGATCGAAGGGGCGCAGGGACTTATCGCGCGTGGAGCACAGGGGATCATCCCCGGGTGCACCGAGCTCTCCCTAGTCGTCTCTCAGGACTCGCTTTCGGTCCCTGTGTTTGATCCCCTCTCCATTCTAGCCAAATGTGCAGTAGCGTTGGCGACGGATGTCAAGGAGGCATAATGTCATTCGTGCTGCGGGACCTTGGTATCACGATCGGGCGCATGTCATCGGGGAAGATGAACGGGATCACCGATGTCCCAGGAGTGCAGGTAGGGCACACCTCACGGATCGAGGGAGACAGAATCCGCACCGGTGTCACAGCAATCATTCCCCATGATGGGAACCTGTTCTACGAGAAGGTACATGCAGCAGCAGTGACGATAAACGGGTTCGGAAAGGCGATCGGACTTCCGCAGATCAATGAGCTTGGAACAATCGAAACACCAATCCTCCTCACCAACACCCTCAACGTGGGGAAGGTGAGCGATGCCCTAATCTCGTGGGTCATTGACAAATACCGCATTCCAAATCGCGAGATCTTGTCAATCAATCCAATTGTTGCCGAGTGCAATGACTCTTATCTTAACGACATCCAAGCCCGCTCCATCGGCAAGGAGCAGGTCTTTCACGCACTGAATAGCGCTTCCTCAGAACCTGTTGAGGAAGGGGTTGTTGGCGCAGGGATTGGTATGAGCGCGTTTGACTTCAAGAGCGGCATCGGGAGCGCATCACGGACCATTGCCTTGGATGGGAAGGAGTACACACTGGGCGTGTTAAGCCTTCCCAACTTCGGCCGCAGAGAGGAGCTAGTCATCGATGGTGTCCCGGTAGGGCGTATGCTACGTAACTATGGGAAGGAGCCAGTCTCTCCAGATGAGGGCTCGATCGTCATCGTGATCGGAACTGACATTCCTCTGTCGCATCGCCAACTGGCACGAGTCGCCAAGCGAGCGGCTTTTGGTATTGCCCGCACCGGAGGTACCTGCCACAACGGAAGCGGAGAGTTCGCAATCGCCTTCAGCACGGCAAACAAGGTTCCCGATGATCCGAAACAAGTGTTTCTAGATGAGCAGCGGCTCAACGACGCCCATTCCGCGATCAACGACGTTTTTCAAGCCACAATCGAAGGAGTGGGAGAATCAATCCTCGGCGCGCTCTTTTCCGCGAAGACTATTGCGGGTAGAGACGGCCATCGACGCGTCGCACTCCCTATCTCTAGAGCTCTTTCTCTCCTCAAAGCGCGCAGATCGCTGAGCACGTAAGCGTTTTCTTCCAGACTATTGACAACGAAGCCTCATCGTGCTATATTGGTCCTACCGGTATGAAAGAAAAAGAAACGTCTTCCTTTGCCATTCACGCAGTCGAGAAGAAGAGTGCCTTTGTGGCTAAGTGGGTGGTTGCTGCAGTGAGGAAAGGAAGGTGGAAGGTGGGTGATCGGTTACCACCTGAGAGAGTAATCGCAGAACAGTTGGGAGTAAGTCGCACTGCAGTGCGTGAGGCGTTGAGTTCTCTGCAGATGGTTGATTTGATTGAGCCGCGTGTCGGGGATGGAAACTACGTAAGCGGTTCGATCGAGGCCGAGATCGATATAGATGAGGCGCTCCAAGAGCTCAAAGAGAGCGAAAGCTTGGTTGAAGTATGGGAAGTGCGAAAGCAAATTGAGATCATACTTGCTAAACTAGCAGTGGAGAAGGCATCTGAAGATGACCTCATCAACATCGAATGTTGTATCGGAAAGATCGAAGAGGCGGTAGAGGTAAAGAAGGATGCTGATGAATACCTGATAGCACACAATGACTTTCACCTTGCCATGGCCGAAGCAGCGAAGAACACCTTCTTGAAGCGTTCCCTGTTGCCATTGTTAGAGATTACAAAGGAGCAATTAACACAGCAGATTGATAAGGAATACGTGCTGGCGCATGCTACCAGCTTGGTAGAGAAACACCGTGACATTCTTAACGCCCTCAAGAGGCGTGATCAAGCAGCTGTAACAGCAACCTTGATAGATCATTTCACAGCTTCTGAAGAGTTTTTTCTCGCGGGTAGCAAATGACCAGTGCTTAATTGGTAGTTGGAGGCTAGCGTAATCACCTGGCTAGTGGTTATTGGTCTAGTTGAGGAATATACGAGACTTACTCAAGGAGGATTAATGAATGCATTGAAAGAGAGGGCATGTGCCTATGTAGACACGATCGCCGATCAACTGATCAGTGTCAGCCGGGATATCTATAACCACCCGGAGCTGAAGTTCGAGGAGTTCAGAGCATCTAAGCTTCTCGCGGAAAAGATGAAAAAAGCGGGATTTGCGACGAAATTGGGTGTCGCTGCCCTTGAGACCGCCATTCAAGCCGATCACCCCTCAGTGAGTGACGGGCCAACAGTGGCCATCATCAGCGAATACGACGCGCTTCCTGGCATTGGGCACGCCTGCGGACATAACCTGATTGCCGCTGCCGGTCTGGGAGCAGCCCTTGCCGTGGGAACGATCAAGAGAGATCTCCCCGGCAAGCTTGTTTTCTTGGGCACTCCTGGGGAAGAGGGAGGCGGAGGAAAGGTGGTCATGGTCGACGCCGGTCTGTTTGACGAGGTCGATGCAGCAATGATGTTCCATCCCTCATCCCACACAGTCGTCGATCGCAAGAGCCTGGCAATCACCGAGGTGATGATCGAGTTTACCGGCAAGGCATCGCATGCCGCCGGCTCGCCGGAGAAGGGGATCAACGCCCTCGATGCCGTCATCCAGACGTTCAATGGAATAAACGCCCTGCGCCAGCACATCAAGGACGGTGCGCGCATCCACGGGATTATCACCAACGGAGGAGCAAAGCCCAATATCGTTCCAGAGCACGCCGCGGCCAACTTCTACGTTAGAGCACTGGAAAACGACTATCGTGATGAGCTACTAGAGAAGTTGCGCGCTTGTGCGGAAGGAGCGGCTCTGGCTACCGGAGCAACCCTTGACTTCAAGATCGTCGGTCACTCGTACAAGGCGATGAAGCCGAACAGCGTCATCGGGGATGCGTTCGTGAAGAACCTAGCACAGCTTGGCGAGCCGCTCAACCCGCCACCTCCGGATGCTGGGATGGGTTCAACCGATATGGGTGATGTGAGTCAGGTCGTCCCTTCTATTCACGCCTATATCGAGATCTGCGACGAGAACGTCGCTGGTCACTCACGAGAGTTCGCGGAGGCGTCCATCTCCCAGCGCGGGCTCGATGTGATGATCATCGCCGCCAAGGCGATGGCGATGACCGCGATCGATATCCTGACGAATCCCGAGTTGGCTAAGAGTATGTGGGAGGAGTTTCGTTCTTCCTGATCGCGATATCGCTCTGAGGCGAAGTGTGTGGTCGCTGTACTAAACATCCCGGGGATAGAGAGACCGCTATCGTCGGGGTTGATGTTATGTTAGGTGCTCATCTATCGTGCCGTCGGGGAGCATGTTGTCTGGATGCGGATCTCCACGCTCCTCCATCCGGTAGCGTACACACGTTTTCCAATCACTGTGGCAGTAGTCCTCGATCCATCTTGCGTCGAGTTTTCCGCTCTCGAAGAAGTACTTCATCGGACAAACCGGATACCACTTGCATGCCTTGGCTTGCTCGTGCATTTCTGCTACCACCATGCCGGGATGTTAGCGCTGATCCCCAAGGAGGCGTACGGTTGAAGATCACTTCCACTGACACCTGCGGCAAGATCGATCGGGATGGAGAACAGGTCAAACCCGACACCCATTCCCAGGCGATCGATCCCTCCCGTGGGGATGATCGACAGGCCCCAGCGCACGTCGATCAGCCAGATCATCGCTTCGCCGCCGATACTCAGCAGGATCGCATCATCCGATAGCGAGATGTTGGCTGCCAGTGTCGCATTGGGGATACCGTAGAGCGCCGCCCCAGCTCGCAATATAATCGGTAGATCTCCCCCAAACAGACTGGAGGCGATGTGCATGACGCTCCCTCCAAACGTCCACTGCGCTCCATTATAGAGCACCCCTGCGTGAAAGGAGATTCCTGACTGCGTTCCCGATGCATAAAACACTCCAAGGCCAGCGGTAGTGCCGGCAAAGATGGGGAAGGCAAACGTTCCCCATGTTTCCTGATCGCTTCCCTGTTTGTATATGCTCCAAGCAACGGTGGGGCTGTTCTTCGCGGCGATGGACGCTCCGACAAGGAGTAACGGTTCTTCAGAAGACGACAGTGTGACCACAAATGCCGCGTGTACGCCCGGCGAATCGAGCGCTCCTGCTGCGTTCCAGAGAGGCGAGAGCGGTCCCGAGCCAACGGTGCTATAGGCTGACCCCATTCCAGGATCGATCGGCACGCCAACTGCGCTGACCGCTATCAGGAGAACAAGAAGTACGAGTCCAAGTAGGTGTCTAGTCATCGCTACCAAGGGGAGACCACGTGGAACGCCTCCACGCAATCGGCTTGTGGATCAACAGTGCGTGAGGACACGTTCGTGTACTGGATCTCCATTCCAGGGACGAATTCCTCCAGCACCTTGGCCACGCCTTCCATGAACGCGCGCTTGTGAATCGCGCACACATCACAGTGTTGCACCCGGTCTGTCTCTGAGCCACCGGAGAAGGGCAGTAGACATTGTTCTCCGTCTTGAAGTAGACAGTGTCACCGTTTCTCTCGAAGATCGGCTGGTTACCCCCGCAATGGGTGAAGAACTGCTGGAGAAGTTGCAACAGGCTTCCAGGAGAATCTTCGACTATTCTCGCTCTGGAGATTATTGCTTCCCTAAGCAAAGAGGAGATCATATCCGCTCTCGTACCCACAAGAGAAGTAGTACTTGCGCACGGCCGGGTAGACCGCGTCTCCGAATTCATCGATCATCGCCTTGA
>JAYEFP010000194.1:0-21940 GCA_034715975.1 Candidatus Bipolaricaulota bacterium
CGCTCAGAATGGCCGACGAGTACGTAGCTGCATCCGCACGCCTTCAGCATCCCTGCTGAAATTGCACCGGTGAACGCGCCTTCTGTCTCGTAGTGCATGTCCTGAGCGCCGAGCCGCAGCGGTTTACCCGGTAAGAGCTTGCCAGCCCGGTCCAGACTGGTGTACGGCGGGATGATGAGAACCTCGACATTCTCCAGGTTTTCCAGCTTCGGCAGCAATTCCGTGATGAATGCCTCCGTCTCCTCAGCGGTCTTGTGCATCTTCCAATTGCCCGCAATCAATGAACGTCTCATGGTCATTAATACCTCCGTTGTATGATTATAGCCTGAAAAGCCGATCGTGCGAGCCGATTGACTTCCCGCACGATGCACCCTATGATCCACACAGTCAAGGACCTTGTAAGGAGGTACACATGGCAATCACAGTTGCGGCAATAGTGGCGATAGTGCTCATCTTCCTGATGAATGCGATTCGCGTCGTACGTGAGTATGAACGGGGGGTAATCTTCCGCCTGGGACGACTCGTCGGAGCAAAGGGGCCGGGGATATTCCTACTCATCCCGATCGTCGACAAGATGGTGAAGATCACACTACGAATGGTCACCCTCGATGTGCCACCGCAGGAAGTGATCACCAAGGACAACGTGACGACGAGCGTCAACGCCGTACTCTTCTTCCGTGTCGTCAGCCCGAGTGACGCTGTGGTGCAGGTGGAGAACTACATCGAGGCAACACGACAGCTTGCAATGACAACGCTTAGAAGCGTCCTGGGTGGAGTGGAGCTCGATCAGATCCTCTCCGAGCGGGAGGAGATCAATCTCAAGCTGCAGGAGATCATCGACGAGCAGACCGACCCCTGGGGAATCAAGGTGAAGACGGTCGAGATCAAGGATGTAAAGATTCCAGTGGACATGCAGCGAGCGATTGCCCGCCAAGCTGAGGCCGAGCGCGAACGCCGCGCGAAGATCATCAACGCCGAGGGAGAGCTACAGGCATCGACAAAACTTTCTGAGGCGGCGTCCATCATCGCCAAGAACCCAGGGGCAATGCAGTTGCGTTACCTGCAGAGCTTGGTCGACATCTCGTCGGAGAATGCATCGACCATCGTCTTCCCGATTCCAATCGACATGTTCAACCTGCTTCAGGGCAAGGGTCAACAGGACAAAGAATAGCGAATAGATGAAGCATTACGATGTAATGGTGATTGGTGCTGGACACGCCGGCTGTGAGGCGGCGTACGCCTCGGCGCGCCTCGGTGCAAGCACGGCACTCGTTACGATAAACCTATCCGAGATCGGCAAGATGCCGTGCAATCCGGCAATTGGAGGGCCTGGAAAGTCGCAGATTGTGCGCGAGATTGATGCCCTTGGTGGGATGATGGGACAAATAACTGACCAAAGCACGCTTAACATCCGCCTCCTCAACACCAGCAAAGGCAGGGCGATGCAGGTGCGCCGTGCGCAGGCTGACCGCGACGCATACAAGCTGTACTGGAAGAGGACTCTCGAACATACAGATGGACTTGACTTAATCGAGGGGATGGTCGATGAAATCATGGTCTCCGATCACTGCGTGAGCGCCGTTCGCTTGCGCGAGGGGCTGGAGATCAGGACCAGTGCAGTGATCATTGCTAGCGGCACATTCTTGAACGGCGAAGTGCTGATCGGGAACCTTGTCTATCCGGCGGGGCGCACAGGTGAGCCGCCGTCGATCGGCCTTGCAGAATCGCTGCGCAACATTGGACTGCGAATGAGCCGTTTGAAGACCGGAACCACACCGCGGGTGAACAGACGATCGATCGACACGAGTGAGCTTGAGCGGCAAAGCACGAGCGATATTCCCCTCGGTTTCTCCTTCTGGCGTGACCAGCGCGTGCTGCCAGACGACTTCCCGGTATACGTCTCCTACACCAACGAAGAGACGCACGCCGTCATCCGCGACAACCTCTCCCTCACCCCGAACTTCAACGGGCTAATCACCAGTGAAGGGCCACGTCATTGCCCGTCGCTTGAGGCAAAGATCGTCAAGTTTCCAGAGCGATCGAGCCACAAAGTCTTCCTGGAGCCCGAGGGGAGAGACTCGGCCGAGGTTTATCTGCAAGGGATCTACACCGCCTTCCCGCCGGACATCCAAGACCGCATCGTGCACAGCATCAGGGGGCTAGAGCACGCGCAGATCGAGCGCTACGGCTACGATATTCAGTACGATTACGTCGATCCGGTGCAGCTCGCGCCGACCCTCGAACTGGACGGTATCAAGGGTTTGTACCTTGCTGGGCAGGTGAACGGGACGACCGGGTACGAAGAGGCAGCCGGGCAGGGATTGATCGCCGGAGTGAACGCCGCGCGGCTTGTGAAGGGCGATCTTCCGTTTGTCATCTCGCGCACGCAGGCGTTCATTGGCGTGATGATCGACGACCTCGTCACCAAGGGCGTGACCGAGCCCTACCGCATGCTTCCCTCCCGCGCCGAGTACCGCATCACCCTGCGCGAAGGGAACGCCGACTTGCGCCTTGCAGGCATTGGGCACGAGATCGGCCTCCTCAACGATCGCTGCTTCGAACAGGCAATGGTGCGTAAGGAGGCGATCGAGAAACTCCTCCTGTACCTGAAGAACGAGCGGATTGGGTCGCGTCATCCACTGAACGAGGTTCTCACAAGAAGCGGCACACCTGCACTAACAGACAACGGGGCCAGCCTGTACGAGCTCCTGCGGCGGCCGCCGGTGCGCCTTTCAGACCTCATCAATCCCAATGGCAATTCGCAGGACGTTCTCACCGAAGTGGAGATCGAGGCTAAGTACTCGGGCTACCTCGAACAGCAAGAGCGAGAGATCGAACGACTTCGCCGTATGGAGAAGCTGATGATCCCCGAACAGATCAATTACAGTGCGCTGGAGAGCCTATCGATCGAAGGGCGCGATCTGCTATCACGTGTGCGTCCTCGCACATTCGGTCAGGCATCGCGTATCCCCGGTGTGGCGCAGGCCGACCTGTCGATGCTGGCGATCATCTTGAGGCAGTAGGAACATTCCCCCACGAGCATGGACAAATTCACCACGAAGAGCCTGTCTGCGTCCGAAGGACAGGCAGGCAGGAAGGACACCAAGAATGAGCTTGAATAAGCAGTCAAATCGGAAGTGAGGAAATATGCTAATCGATCAGATAAAGGAGTTCGTTGCAGGGTTACCGGCGACAGTAAAGGAGAAGAGAGGAGTCTATTCGGTTAAGTTCATCGTCGCTGAGAGGAGAGTCTTTCTCTCGAAGAAGAAGCTCACCTACAGCGCGAAGTTTCGTGTGGATGAGAACAACAAGGAGCTGCGTTTTACAGAGATGTTAAAGGAATCCGGTTCCGGCATGTCCACACGTGATGGCGACATAGGACCGGGATTCGGGTTCAAGAAAGAGACCTACCGAACAGGTAAAGGGCCGCGCAGCGGAACGATAACCGAGCAATCAGAATTGTTTGGCGCAAAGTACAGCTACACCTTTGACTTCTCCAAGGTAAGAGAAGCGATGGAGCAGCTAGCGACCGATGCCGGCTACACGTTCAAGTACCAGACAACCCCCCTTGGCCTGTAGGCACAGCTATTTGAGCTGCGAGGCCTTCTTGCTACGATGGTCTAACGATCTCGCGCGCTAGTGCCTGCCAGGGCAACGCCACGATACGCTCCCCAAGGCGGACGATTTCATCACCAGCGTAGATGAGCACTCCTGCCTTGCACTTGCTGTGCTCCCTCAGGAAGCGATTCAGTCCTGCAATATCGCGGTAGTGCGCAATGGCGGAGAGTTTGACCTCAATCGCCACGAGACCCTGCCCCTGTTCCACGACGAAGTCCACTTCGGTCCCTGATACCGTGCGCCAATAGTGGATGCGTGCCGGAGGAATCAGGAGCTCAGTAAGTGACCGCAGGTGCATGACAACGAGATTTTCGAACAGGGCGCCTGCCTCACGTTCGTTCTTGATTCCAGCAGGTGTGTAATGCCCCATTAGGAAAGCGACCAGGCCAGGATCTGCCCAGTACAGCTTAGGAGATTTAAGAAGGCGCGTTGTCTTGCTAGAAGAGAACGCGGGTACGCGCTCAAGGAGCATGGAGACCTCGAGAAGATTGAGGTAGCGACGAACAGTCGTCTGCGACACGCCGCTATAGCGCGCAATCTCCGTCTGATTCACCAACTGCCCAGTACGCAGAGCGGCAAGCGCCATGACTCGACGAAAGTCAGTTAGCGACGATATCTGTGAGAGTGTGCGCAGATCGCGCTCTAGGTAGGTGCTTACGTATCCGTACCACCAATCGACAATACCCTCTTCTCCATCGTTCAACCAGAAGAGTCCGGGCATGAATCCACGCCATGCCTCAGAAAGCGCATCTGAAGTGGAACGAATGCGCCCTTCGGATGGAAGCTGGGCAGCTAGGAGCGAGGATAGAATGTTGGGTGTGTCCCCCTCCTCCCACTCTCCTAGTGTCAGCGGTCGCAGGTTCAAATACACAGCTCGGCCAGCGAGCGACTCGCTCACCTTCTGCATCAACAACATGTTTGCCGATCCCGACAAAACGAACCTCCGATTGCGATCCTGGTCAACCGCTCGTTTCACCGCGAGCAGAACGGAGGGGACCCGCTGTGCCTCATCGATAATCACGTGATCAACGCCCGCCCACAATGCTGTCGGATTGCTTTGCGCTTGCTCCTGTACATCCATCTGATCGAGGGTGTGGTAACGCCAGTTGAGAACCGGTTCGGCATAATGGAGAAGAGTGGACTTTCCCACTTGTCGCGGTCCGGTGATTACCACTACTGGATGTCGTTTCACCATCCTTGCAAGGCGTTGCTCTAGCCAGCGGTGTTTGTAAATCCATTCTCGTCGTGAATGATTATCATTCATAGCTTGAATCCCCTACAGGGGTTCATTCCCCGCCCCTTGGGGCGTGCTTCTTGCAAAGCCTCTTGATACACCGTCCGCTTGCGGCGGGGTAGTTCATTAATAATCATGAGGAGATCGCAAGTCAAGGTGTCAACAACCACGTGCACAAGCACAAGGCACATTCGATCTTCTCTTCACAATCAACCATCAGCTCTGCCCTGTGGGAACATACTGACCCATCTGAGCTCCACTCTGATCTTCTCTTGCATACCCGATCATGCTATTTCTACGAGGTATTTCAGGTCTCTAGCTTGAAGTCTCCGTACCCAGTTTGTGCAATCGAGCCGCGTGGAGGTAAGCTATCGCGGAACGGGAGGGAGGGTATTGAACAAGATTCTTATTGCCGCTTTGGCTGCCGCATTAGCGCTGTTGTTGGTAACACAGTTTCTGCCCCCGAAGCATGAACCTGTAACTTGTCCTTGCACGGGTACTATCACCAAGATTCACGATATTCAGGGAAGCGGTGATAAGAGCCCACTTGTAGGCAAGACGATCACTGTCGAAGCTGTCGTGGTCGGCGATTTCGACAGGTTAGGTGGATTTTTTCTGCAGGAAGAGGATCGCGATGCAGATTCGGATCCGAATACGTCGGAAGGAATCTTCGTCTACGCCACAAATGCGACTGTAAACGTGGAGATGGGGGATCTTGTCTGCATCACAGGGACGGTCACTGAATACAAGGGATTAACGGAGATCAAGAGCGTCACCGAGATTAAGGTGTGCGGGCCGATCGGCCTGCCAAGCTCTGTCTCCATTACCCTGCCAGTCGCTTCGCAGAATGCGTGGGAGTGTGTTGAGGGGATGCGCGTCGTCTTTCCGCAGAAGCTGACTGTCACCGACACGTATGGCCTTGGCCGCTACGGCGAGATTACGCTCTCCAACGGCCGCCAGTTCTCGCCGACTGAGGTCGCAGCTCCGGGGAAAGCCGCGCAGGCAGTGATAGCACGAAACGCCCTCAATCGTATTTTGCTTGACGATGGGAGCGCTGCGCAGAACCCTGATCCGATCATCTACCCTGCTCCGGGACTCACGGCGCGTTATTCGCTGCGCGCTGGCGATACCGCAATCGGTGTGCAGGGCGTTCTCACCTATTCTTACGGTGAATACATGATTGAGCCAACGGCTATGCCGACCTTCCTTAGCACTAATCCACGCCAGTCAGCTGCACCGGCAGTAGGTGGAAACCTGCGCGTGGCGAGCTTTAACGTAGAGAACTACTTCAACGGCGATGGCTGCGGGGAAGGGTTCCCCACAGCGCGTGGGGCAGCGACGCTCGGCGATTTCGAGCGCCAGCGCGATAAGCTTATGAAGGCGCTCGTTGGACTCAATGCGGACATCATCGGCCTTATGGAAATCGAGAACGACGGGTTTGGGCCGAATAGTGCGCTCTATGACATCGTGCGCGGGATGAACGTGGCTGCACCGATCGGTACGAGTTATGCCTTCGTCTCCCCCAGTGTGGATCAATTGGGAACGGACGCTATCACGGTAGTGCTTGTCTACCGCACGCAGACCGTTAGCCCGGTGGGCGAGCCGGCAACGATGCCGATGAGCGATCTGCCAGAGATGAACCGCCCGCCGCTGGCTCAGACGTTTGTCGACAAGACAAACGAGGCGGAGTTGACCATAGTTGCCAATCACTTCAAATCGAAGAGCACAAGCTCCGCTCACGGACCGGACCGCGACCAAGGAGATGGCCAAGGCTGCTGGAACCGCAACCGCACCCAGGCAGCATCCGCGCTGCTTACATGACTATCGATAAATCCCACGGAAACCACTGATCCCGACGTACTAATCATCGGCGATCTCAATTGTTACACGCGCGAAGACCCAATCACGATGTTCGCCGCAGGCGGTTATACGGATCTTATGTCTCACTTTTCCAAAGGGGCACAGTACACCTACGTGTACAAGGCCGAGGCCGGGGCACTCGATCACGCGCTCGCATCCACCACGTTGCTCTCGCAAATAAAGGCAGCCGCGGTGTGGCACATCGATGCGGACGAGCCGTCCGTCCTCGGATACAGCAGCGCGTACAAGTCGGATGGGCAAGTGGAACTACTCTACCGCAACGACCCGTATCGAGCATCCGACCACGATTCATTGATAATTGGCATCGATCTGAAGTGGGCTAGGATTGGCGTTGCCAGCTCCTTGCGCTAAACTAAGGCACAGACCCAGCGCAGTTTTGGAAGCAGCAGATTTACATTAGGAAGGAGGGCTCCATGGCAGCAGAAGCAAAGGTTTCCCAGACGATGAAGAAGAAGGAGATCATCGAGGAATACAATCGCCTTCTCGATGAGTTCAAGCAAGAAGTGGCGGCAAGGAAGGAGGCCGAGAGTAGGCTTTCGGAACTTGACAAAAGGAAGGATGCAGAGGCGCTCGATGCCGGTCTACAAGCGACGGTGGACTCAGCCCTCGAAGGGACGAATAGGCTGCGGGCTCTGATCGGTACGACGCTCAACGACCTGGGCGATAAGCTGACGCAGCAGGCGGAGAAGCTCGAGCAGCTCACGCGTGCGGTTCGTCTCCAGGAGGCGAGGCTGAAGGATCTGCACGATATCGAGTACGCCGCCGACACAATGGCTAAGCTCGCGGACTCCTACGCGCAAGAGAAGGACCAGCTGGAGAAGGAATACGCCTCTCGTAGCGCCAGCCTGGAAGAGGACTATACGCAGAGGACAGAGGAGCTGGAGCGCTCGCACGCTGAGCGCAAGGCTGAACTGGAACGGAAAATTGAAAATGCCCGCGCTCAATGGAAGGAAGAGGAAGAAGACAAGAAGGTGGTACGCGAGCGGGAACAGGCAGAGTATGAGTATAATCGAGATCGCACTAGGCGGCTGGAGGAGGATGAGTACGCCGAGCAGCGAGCGGTGCTGGAACGGGAGCTACGCTCTATGCGGGAAGAGGCTGAGAAGGAGATCGCTGCGCGGAAGGAAGAGATCGAACGTAGGGAGGAAGAATTCGCGCGCATGAGCGTGGAGATCGAGGAATTCCCTCAGCGAATAGAAACGGCTGCACAGAATGCTCGTGCGCAAGCGATTGCAGAGCTAAAGAAGGAGATGGAGAATAAGGCAGCACTGGCTGAGGTTGAACACGAGTGGGAGAAGAAGGCGCTAGAACAGACGATTGCTCATCTGCGCGAGCTAGACTCATCCTTGGAAAAGAAGATTCTCTCGCTATCCAAGGATCTAAGTGATGCGCGCAAGCAGTTGAACGTCATCGCGGAGAAAGCCGTTGAAGGAACATCGATTAGCAAGGCGTTCGAGTCGGTCAACCAATTTACTCACGGTCAGGGACGATCACCGGAGAAGGCATCCAAGGAATAGGGATCTTGCCAGCGGGGCTTGCCCGATTTGCCGGAGTTGTTAATGGGGGAGTAGATGTACATTGAATAGGGTGGTGTTGATCACCGGAGCGTCGTCCGGGATCGGTAAGGCCTGTGCTGAGCGGCTTGCCTCCGAAGGGGATCGCGTGTACGGGACGAGCCGTCATCCGAAAGAGGAAGCGAGCGTACCCGGCCTGCAAATGATTGCAATGGACGTGAACGACGACGAATCCGTTGCTGCAACGATTGAGCGGATTGTGCAGGCGGAGGGAAGGATCGATGTGCTCGTCAACAACGCCGGGTTCGGAATCGGTGGTGCAGTGGAGGATACGTCGATCGAGGAGGCGAAGGCGCTGTTTGAGACGAACTTTTTTGGTATGCTACGGGTATGCCGCAGAGCCCTTCCTGTTATGCGCAAGGTGCGCCACGGAACAATCGTCAACGTCTCCTCGCTCGGAGGGCGGATCGGCCTTCCTTATCAGGGTTTGTACAGTGCGACGAAGTTTGCTGTTGAAGGGATGAGCGAGGCGTTGCGTATGGAGGTGCGCCAGTTCGGGATTCGTGTGATAATGATCGAACCGGGCGACTTTCGTACCGGATTTACCAAGAATCGGCGATATGTGGCGGCTGCACAGCAGGATTCCGTGTATAGTGGGAGCTTCGGGCGCACGATCAAGGTGGCGGAGAAGGACGAACAAACTGGGTCGTCCCCGGAGCAAATATCGAGGCTTCTCGTACGGATACTGCACAACAGTTCCCCCAGGGTGCGCTACTCAGTCGGCGGGATTTCGCAGCGCGGGGCGGCTGTACTCAAAGGACTTTTGCCAAGTCGCACCTTCGAGTGGGCACTGATGAAGTACTATCGAGTCAGTTGAGTATAATTTGGTATCACACACCGGCAAGCAATGCGTCTAGAGGAGAGAACGATAGTGGATCTATTTGAGAAGTGCCGAGGGTTCTACTCCGATCCGGCAGTAGCACATGAAATGGGATATCCGGCGAGCCCTCACGAGGCACAGGCAATGGGCCTTTACCCATTCTTCATTCCGCTCAATCAGAGCGAAGGGACCGAGGCGACGATCGACGGCAAGCGCCTGATAATGATTGGTTCGAACAACTACTTAGGGTTGACGTCGCATCCCAAGGTTCGGCAGGCAGCGATCGAGGCGCTGCAGCGTTTCGGCCCGAGCTGCACCGGTTCCCGGTTTCTCAACGGCACCCTCGCTCTGCACGAAGAGCTCGAAGAGAGGCTGGCAAAGTTTGTCGGGATGGAGGACGCGCTGGTGTTCAGTACTGGCTATCAGACGAATTTAGGTACCCTGTCCGCGCTGATCGGGCGGGGAGATGTGATTATCGGCGATCGGGAGAATCACGCCAGTCTCGTCGATGGATCGCGTCTGGCTCTCGGTAAGCTGTTACGCTTCCGCCACAACGATATGAAGGACCTGGAGCGTGTTCTGATCGGTGCTCCAGAGAGTGCGGGAAAGCTTGTCGTGGTTGACGGTGTGTTCAGCATGAGCGGAGAGATCGCGCCACTTCCCGAGATTACCTCTCTCTGCCATAATTACGGTGCGGGACTGATGGTGGACGATGCCCATGGGATGGGAGTGACCGGCCAAGGGCACGGGACCGCGGCGCAATACGGATTGACCGATCAAGTTGACTTGATCATGGGGACGTTCAGTAAGTCGTTCGCCTCAATCGGCGGATTCATCGCCGGCGCGGCGTCGACGATTCACTGGATCAAACACCTTGCCCGCCCGCTTATTTTCAGTGCCAGTCTCCCCGCGCCGAATGTTGCCGCCGTGCTTGCCGCCCTCGATGTGATGGAGCAAGAGCCGGAGCGAGTGGATCGCGTCAACTCCATCGCCAAGCGGATGCACCGGGGCTATCGTGAATTGGGATTCAAGGTTGGCAGCAGCGACACTCCGATCATTCCAATCATGCTCGGCGATCAGTTGAAGACGCTGAAGGTGTGGAAGGCGCTGTTTGAAGCCGGCGTGTACACGAACGTCGCTATTCCGCCCGCTGTGCCGCCAGGAGAGTCGATTTTGCGGACAAGCTACATGGCAACCCACACCGACGAACAGATGGATGAGGTCCTACGGATCTTCGCCCAGGTTGGAAAGGCTGAGGGACTCATCTAGTATGCTGAGGTTGCCAGTCATCTACGGCGATCGTTCTGTCAGCAACATCACACTGGAGGCCCCTCCGATTCCGGCAAACATGAAGACTAGGTTAACGGCATCCAAGAGCGGGGGGGGCGAAGCTGAAACCTATATTTGTTACAACATCTGGATAGTGCTATAATTGTGATTGTTGAGCGATAAAAAAAGGAAGGTGATGTAGATGAAGTGGATAACGTGTATTCTAGGAACGCTGCTAATCGGGGTGGTTGCACTGGGCGCACCTCTGTCCCTCTGTAACTACCATTCGCCACAGACGAGCTTATCTGATCTCAAGCTCTCAACGAGCTATCGTTACTTCGACGATCCGGCTGCGGCCGGTGTCGAGATCGACTCCGGGAGGATCGCACTCGACTACTCTCAACTGTTTGACTCCCCTGATTATGGGTATTCCTTGTCCGGGGCTGGATCTCTCGATCTGGAGAGTTTGGCCATCGCTGGTGGGCTCGGGCAAGGGGCTGGGACGTTCCGGTACTACCTGAGCGACGATGCGCCTATCTTTGGCTTCGGCGGTGCGGACGCTTCTTACGCCCTCGGGCAGTCAAAGCCAGCGGTGAATGTGAGTGTTGGGGTCGGGTACGGAAGGTTCAGCGACGTCACTCCGCTTGCTAAGGCGGTGAAGATTCAGGAGGACTTGTTGGTACTGGATGCGATTCCTGGTCCTCTTTCAGACGAGACCCTGATGGCAATCGCTGACGAGATCGGCAAGAGAGTGGAATACGCAACTATCAAGGACCTTGTTGCAGCCATCGAGCCGATCATCGAGCAGACGGTTAGCGTCACGCTGGATGCGCGCGCTCTCCTCACGATTGAAGATGACATTCTCGCTACCGGAGATGAAGCAAGCTGCGGCTGGGCGGTGCAGGCCGGGCTAGGCTACGAGCTGATCGATCCCTACGGCGGGGCTCAGGACGTCCTCGTTACGATCTCCGCGGATGCATCGTTCGCCCCTCTGCCTAACTCCCAGATGACGGTTCACGCCGGGTTCTTCGGCCCATTCGACATTGTGGCCGAGAACACATTGAAGCTGAACGCCACCTGTGACCACGAACTGAAGGAGGGCGTGGACCTCATTGTCAACTACCAACTTCAGCGGGTACAGCCTCGCGTAGGGACAATCGATATAAGTCAATCGGCAACGGCTTCAGTTGCGTTCAACATTGGCGGAGCTACTATCTCCCTCCAGGCCGGGTTTACCAAGGGGATCGGAGCCACGGATTGGTCAAAGGATCTCACGATCTCTGCGGGGATGGATCTCATCTAAGAGCGCTGTTGTTTGTGTTTTGTATGACATCCGGGGAAGCCTACGGGCTTCCCCGCTTAATTTAGGATTCCTCTTTCCTATAGTGAGGACGCGGTAGGAAGTTTGACCGTGTGAGATACTTGGGCCGCGATCCCCGTACGATGTATTCTTGCTTCTAGAATACGAACGGTATTTTCAAGTGTAACTTGAGAATAGCGCCAAAATCACTGAGGAGGTATGGGCAATGAAGTTGTTGATCATCTACGCAGATCGCTTCGCCTACAAGACCACACTGAAGACGCTTGATTCCGAGGACGATCGAGACGAGGAGCAAACTGTCCAAGATACGCTTGTGGGATTCATCCACGTGGAGCCACAGGATGAAGAGCGCGCAAGCACCGTTGAAACGCACATGATCAAGCACCTTAAGTGGGCGGCACGCAAGAACGAGACGAAGAAGATCATTCTGCACTCCTTCGCTCACCTGGCTGAGGAAAAGGGATCACCGGAGTTCACCAAGAAGCTGCTTGACAGTGCGCAGGAGCGGCTGGTCAAATCGGGCTATGAAGCGTCGCAGACACCATTCGGATTCTTCCTCGATCTGCACGTCGATGCCCCCGGTCATCCGCTGGCGCGAATCTTCAAGTCGATATAGGTGCGGTCAGTCGTACGCTTTCCTGATCGCCTCGGTTGCCAGTAGGTCTTTAAGCTTCTTCATGTTGCCCCATGATTCTAGGTTATTGTGCACAAGGTAGTACTTCTGAGGGATGGGGTGTGTGCCCAGGACTACGGGGACGTGATAGCGTTCCTCGATGAATGCCTTGAAGTAGTCGATATATGGGCAGGGCGGGTAGCCAACAACGAACCCCGTCGCCAGGTGTATCGCTTGCGCTCCGTTCTTCACCATCTCCTCTGGGACGTATTCGATGTTCCCTCCCGGGCAGCCTCCGCAGGTGGAGTAGCCCACAAGTTCAAGCGGTTCGGAGCTCGTGTAGAGGGCGAAGGCTCCGCTTCGTTCTCTCATCGCACGCAAGCACTTCCCACCGCCGCATGTGCTATAACGGTCGCAGATGATGATCCCTATTTTCATATTGGCCTCCTGCCTATGAAGTACATCGTGTCAATCACCTATATAAGTCCATTAGCGATGCGAGTGTAGATCCTTATCCGAGGCACGTCAACTTGCTTCGAAGCGGCGAAGCTTAGGCAACGGGAGTAGACGAAGACTGAGGTGTGGCGGGAGGGAACATGCTGGGCTGGGGATGGTGTTGCAGCAAGAGTGATTAACCCGGGTTGGGCCCGCAGCTGACTCTCTCCTGTTCGAGGATCTGTGTGGCGCTTGCAATCTTGACTGCGTCTGCTTATGCTGGAAACGTTATGAGCGTGATCCTGGCAGTGAGAGACAACGAGGATGTCGTGCTTGCGAGTGATGGGCGAGTACTTGATGACTATCTGGGCGTGATGTCGGAGGACTCGCTGAAGACGCTGGCTCTTAACAGTGAGGTGTGCCTTGGCCTTGCCGGTCCGACGAACACCATGCGGCAGGTACTCACTTCTTTGGGCGTGAAGTGCCGCGGCACTCATCCGATAGACCTTCTTGGTGCGTGCCAGGAGGTGTCATGCCCTGTTGAGGTTGACTACCTGGATGCATGCGATGAGGTAGCGAGCGTATTGCGGTGGATGACGCGCCGTGTTCCGCCCAAGCACCGCCTTGGCCGCATTCCGGCCGTGATTCTGGCGGGAAGAGTGGGGAAACATCCTGCCTTGAGCGAATGGAGCTACCCGGATTGGAGGATGGGGGGATTTGCGAGTGACGGCTACTCTGAGGCTGTCGTTGGCAGCCTCCCTGACGCAGGCTCGGGAGCGTGGGAGAGTCTTCACCGGATGGTCCGTGGAGAACAAACTACCAGGGATGCCGAGGAGAGGTTGGCTGGTGCGGTGCGATTCTGTGCCAACTACTTTGGAGCGAATGGACCGATCAACAAGAACGTCTTCCTTCGCCGTTTGTCACATGGGTTTCACCTCGATCGTGGGTGAAGATCGATTGTTGCTCCTTGACGGACGTATTCATTGAGGCTAAAATTATTGGCAGTCATAAATATGAAGTGCTAGTGGCTATGTTGTGCCGTGGCGCACAGGAGGTTAAAGGTGCCGCTCTATCGTTACGAGTGTGAGTCTTGTAGTAATCAGTTCACTGTCTTAATTCGCCAGCAGGCGCAAGACGATGTTCCGGTGTGCCCCGAGTGTGGGAGCAGGGAGACACGGCGGATGGTGCCGCGCGTGGCGGTTCAGTTCAAGGGAAGTGGATATTACAAGACGGACTACGCTCGCAAGGGTAGGGGGGATTCTGCGGAAAAGCGAAGCGATGGTAAGGGGGCCAATGGCTCTACGGAAGCGAAGTCATCGGCTGACTCCAAGCCGGAGAGCGACGCCAATGACTCGCCCAGCAGAGGCTCAGAGAGCAGAAGCTCACAGAGCAGAAGCTCACAGAGCAAAACTGCGCATGGCTCAAAGTCTGCACATAACTCAGCTACCTCTCCAACACCCAAGAAGACTGCATCCGCCAAGTAGCCTCACTGGGCAAGGATCCCTCCGTATGTCGATTCGCTGACGATGAGTCACCCTGTCCGCCAGTCAGACAACGTTCCGACGCTACGGGAACATGGCTGTAGCGCCATACCTTGAGTACGACGTTGTAGTAGATGAAACAAGGCTCTAAGCGAGATTGTCGCGCGAAAATGAACTCTGTTCAAGCCTTCCGCTTCTCGATTACCTTCAAGCTGAGTTATTTGTCAAGCAGCGACATGTGTAGCATATTCTTGCGGATTTCTGGCTCGTGGGCGCTTGCAGCTGGTATAATTCCACGATGCTGCCTATCGGACGTTTGAACAGATGAACCGGAACCGGCGGGCATCGCATTGTTTGGAGCGAACGGGACAAAGGAGTTTGAGATGAGTATGAAAGTGGTCTTACTGCGGCATGGAGAGAGCGAATGGAACTTGGCGAATCGGTTCACCGGCTGGACGGATGTTGATCTCTCCCCGAGTGGGTTAAACGAGGCCAAGCGTGCTGGCGAGATCCTCCGGGATGACGGGTATACGTTCGATGTGGCGTATACATCAGTGCTCAAGCGGGCGATTCGCACGCTTTGGATCGCGCTGGACGAGCTTGACCTGATGTGGATTCCCGTCTACCGATCGTGGCGCTTGAACGAGCGGCATTACGGTGCACTGCAGGGACTGTACAAGAAAGAGACGGCCGAAAAGTACGGGCAGGAGAAGGTGCACCAGTGGCGGCGCAGTTACGCTGTTCGACCTCCGGTTCTAGAGCCGGACGATGAGAGGCACCCGCGGTTTGATCCGCGCTACGTGCACCTCAAGCCTGAGGAGATTCCTGCCGCCGAATGCTTGAAAGATACGCTGGAACGGGTGCTTCCGTACTGGCACGAAGTGATCGTCCCCGCTCTCAAGCGTGGGGAACGCGTACTGATTGCGGCGCACGGTAACAGTCTGCGTGCATTGGTGAAGTACCTGGATGACGTCTCCGAGGATGAGATTACGGGTTTGAATATCCCCACCGGCTTTCCCCTTGTATATGAACTTGACGATGACCTTCGTGCACTGAAGCACTACTACCTGGGCAATGCCGAGGAGATCGAGAGTGCGACAAGCTCTGTTGCCAACCAGGCTTCAACGAAGAAGTAGCCTCCGGAAGGCGCTGCATAATCGCCCCGATGTTGCTGTGGAGGCCAGAAGAGGAGATGCATGTGAAAGGAGATGCGGCGCGAAACGGACCACGCGTGCACCTGACGAGCTTGGGCTGCGCTAAGAATCTAGTGGATTCCGAGCGAATTCTCGCCCGGTTCGCTGCCGCTGGTGCGATTGTCGGCGCGCCGCCGGAGGATGCGGAGATCATCGTCGTCAATACCTGCGGTTTTATTGAGCCGGCCAAACAGGAATCGATTGACACGATCCTCGACTACACTAGGTACAAGAAAGAGGGGCAGTGTCAGCGCTTGATTGTGATGGGATGCCTGGCGCAGCGCTACGAAGAGGAATTACGCGCTGGTCTTCCTGAGGTCGATGGAGTGTTCGGTCTGCACCACGACGAGGAGATACTCGCTGCTTGTGGCTTCACGCAAACCTGCGATAGCGGTCGTTTCCTCCTGATGCCAACACACACGGCGTACCTGCGCATCTCGGACGGCTGCGACAACAGGTGCACCTACTGCACCATCCCCCTCATTCGAGGGGCGTATCACGGCCGGCCAGCGGAGGAGATCATTACCGAGGCTAATGAGCTGGTGGAGCGCGGCGTGCGCGAGATTAACGTGATTGCACAGGACACCACCGTCTACGGGATGGACGATCCGGGAGGTGTGCGCATCCACGATCTGCTGGCGCAGCTTGCTCAGATTCCCGACTTGCACTGGCTACGCCTTCTCTACACCCATCCCGCGCACTTCCCGCCGGAGATGGTCGATGCCTACGCCGAGATCCCCAAGCTGTGTTCGTACGTCGATCTGCCACTGCAGCACCTAAACGATGACATCCTCCGCCGCATGGGTCGCGGGGCAACGAGAGATGAGTCACTGAAACTGATCGAGATGTTGCGTAAGCGCATTCCCGGGATCAGTATTCGCACAACGTTCATTGCCGGCTTCCCGGGAGAGACCGATGCCCAATTTCGTGAGCTTCTCGAATATGTCAAAGACCTGCGCTTCGACCATTTAGGCGTGTTCCCGTATTCGCAGGAGGAGGACACACCGGCAGCGCTGATGCCGGACCAGATCTCTGAAGAGGTTAAGGAAGAGCGCGTGCGCGAGCTGATGCTGGCTCAGCAGAAGATTGTCTTCGAGCGCAATGCTTCCGTGCGTGGATTGAGGATGGAAGTGATGATCGACGCGCCAGACGATGAGGATGGAATATGGCTTGCCCGCTCGCGCACCCAAGCACCGGATGTTGACAGCATCACATATGTTGAAGGGAGCGATCTTGAAGTGGGACAATTCGTCAATGTGGAGGTCACTGGAGCGGACGGGTACGATTTGATAGCTTCCCCAGTGGAAGGTAATGATGAAGTACGTTCTTGAGATCGATGACAACCTGCATCCAAGCCCAGTCCTCCCTGCGCTCATCTGGGCGGAGGGGATCAAACCATCACTCTCGACCGAGAGTGCGCCAGCATTCCTTGCCAAGGCGATCTTGGAGGCGCAGGGTGCCGGTGAGGAATTCGTTCCTGCCGAGGTGCGAAAGCGTGTGCGTAAGATGTTGCGTTTCGGTAAGTATCACGCGAGCGGACGAGGAAAGCCGGCGAGCGAGTTCCTTCTGCGAGCTGCACTCAACGATCAGTTCCCGTTGGTCAATGGCCCGGTCGATGTGAACAACGCGATCAGCCTTGCCTCCGGTCTTCCAGGTTCGATCTTCGATGCTGATATCGCGGGGATACACCTGCTGATCAGACGAGGGCTTCCGGGCGAGGCATACGTGTTCAACCACTCCGGGCAGACGATTGACCTACAAGACCTACTTCTCGTCTGTCGGAGGACCGATGCGGGATGGGAGCCGTGCGGAAATCCGGTGAAGGACGCGATGACCACAAAGATTCAAACGCAGACGACGAGTGTCGTTGCCGTACTCTATGCCCCCGCGGATGAATCACGAGACAATCTCGCCCACTGGGCGGAGAGCTACGCGGAGCTCCTCTCCTCCCATTGCAAGGCGCACACGGTGGGCTACCGCATCATCGAACCGTAAGCAAAGGGTCTACTCCTCACCCCTGATTCTGTTTCCGCGTTGATACCTGCGTGCGACGAGAATCGCAATAGCCAAGAATCCGAGACCAATGACAACCAGGATCGACGCTACCAGCGCACTGGGCTGCTTGATCATGAATCCGATCACCAGTCCGACGAGCGCCGATCCGATTGCCAGTATGGAGGAATAGATAATGAACAGTACTGTCTTCATCGTAAGGCTTGATCCATCCCTAACTCCATGTTGTCACTTAGTAGATCAGAAGAGGATAGTGATTTCAGACGAATCCTTCGCGTCCTTGAACCAGGCATTCCACCGATTTGCCTGGGCAGCATTGAGAAGGTTGTCGTGGATGCTTGCCGAGACTTCGGAGAGGGGCTTAACCGTACCGTCATCATTGGTGTAATCGGTTTGGTGCGCCTCGTAGTATTCCTGCACTTCATCATCGCTTACCGTGACATCGGCAGTGACGGACTCTTGCAGTGCCTGTACCATTAGCTGCTCGCGGATGCTCAGCGCTAAGCGAGTCTTGTAATCGTCGAGAGAAGATCCCTGTTGCACGAGAGCTGCGTCGATCTGATCGATCGTCATTTGATTCTGTTGCATGATCTGGTCAAGGTGTGACTGCACCTGATCCGCGACTTGCGACTCATCGGCCTTCATGTCTAAGGCCACTGCCTGCTGGACCATGATGCGGCTGTCGATTATCTGGTCCAGCACGTCTCGCTGGTAGCGGTCGAGAAACGCCTTCCCTTCTGGAGTTGAAAGGAGGCTTTGTCCGAAGGCCTGTGGAAGCTGGGAGAACAGGATTTGGAAGATCTGAGACATGCCTGTAGCGTTTTCCAAAGTGGCCGTGGTGATCTGCTCGCCGTTCACGGTGGCAGCGGTTTTGGAAGATTGAGTCTGCGTATCAGCGGGAGTCGATGTGTCTTGAGAAAATGCGAGTAGCGAAGTGAGCAAGAGCCCGACCAGTAATAGTAGCGATACTTTTTTCATGTGAAGCCTCCATTTTAGTTCTGAATTGGAAGAATCCTGCGTCATTTTCTGAAGCTTTTCAAGTTAGAGAATAGGGACCTGCCCACATATAGTTGTTGATCCACCTGTGCATCGAGGCTACCATGTACACTAGGATGCATACGCTAAAGGTGGGAGAGAAGGCGGGGTTTCGCATTTCGCCGCATATGAAGCCGCAGGGTCATCAGCCGCAGGCGATCGCCGCGTTGACCGAAGGGATCCTCGCAGGCGAGAAGTTTCAAACACTCCTCGGTGCGACGGGAACCGGTAAGACGTTTACTATAGCTAATGTTATCCAGAATGTGCAGCGGCCGACGCTGCTCATGGCGCACAATAAGACCCTTGTCGCGCAGTTGTGCAACGAGTTTCGCGAGCTCTTCCCTGAGAATGCAGTGCACTACTTTGTCTCCTATTATGACTACTACCAGCCCGAGGCGTACCTTCCGCAGACCGATACGTACATCGAGAAAGACTCGTCGATCAATGATGAAATCGATCGCATGCGCCACGCAGCAACCTCGGCGCTCTTCGAGCGACGGGACGTGATTATCGTGGCGTCGGTGTCGTGCATTTATGGCCTCGGTTCGCCGGTGAACTATCGCGATATGTCGATCAACGTTACGCGTGGGAGCTTGCACGATCGCGACGATGTGATGCGCAAGCTGGTTGGCTTGCAGTACACGCGAAACGAGATCGGCTTCGAGCGGGGGACATTCCGCGCACGCGGGGACACGCTGGAGATTATTCCCGCCTACCAAGAGGATATCGTGCGCCTTGAGTTCTTCGGCGATGAGATAGAGCGGATCGCCATCCTCGAACCGGTTACCGGTCATCCACTGCGTGAGGAGGACGAGATCACGATCTATCCGGCGTCGCACTTCATCACCCCTCGTAAACGCATGCAGCAGGCGACGGAGGCGATAGATGAGGAGCTTGAAGAGCGGTTGGAGCAGCTCAAAACGGAGGAGAAGCTGCTGGAGGCACAGCGCCTGGGACAGCGGACGCGCTATGATTTAGAGATGATGCAAGAGATGGGGTATTGCTCTGGCATCGAGAACTACTCGCGCCACCTTGACGGTCGTCTCCCCGGCCAGCCGCCATCGGTGCTAATCGACTACTTCCCATCGGATTTCCTAATGGTGATCGACGAGTCGCACCAGACAGTTCCCCAGGTGCGCGGGATGTATCACGGGGATAGATCGCGCAAGCGGACTCTGGTTGATTACGGCTTCCGCCTCCCCTCGGCACTGGACAACCGGCCGCTGATGTTTGACGAGTTTGATGGGCGTCTGAATCAAGTCATCTTTACCTCGGCTACGCCCGGACCATTCGAGTTGAGCCACTCGCGCCGAGTGGTCGAGCAGATTATACGCCCGACCGGACTCGTTGATCCGGAACTGGCCATTCATCCGGTGAGCGGCCAGGTTGATCACCTGATCGGCGAAGTGCGGACAGTTGTCGACTGTGGGGAGCGGGTCCTCGTCACAACCCTCACTAAGAGGATGTCTGAGGATCTCACCGAGTACCTGGTCGACCTCGGGGTGAGGGCGCGCTACCTGCATTCCGAGATCGATACTCTTGAACGCATCGAGATCCTGCGTGATCTACGCCTCGGGAAGTTTGACGTTCTGGTGGGGATCAACCTCCTGCGCGAGGGGCTCGACCTGCCCGAGGTATCGCTTGTGGCAATCCTCGACGCGGATAAGGAGGGCTTCCTTCGCTCCGGGACGGCGCTCATCCAAACGATCGGACGTGCTGCGCGAAACGTGCGTGGGAAGGTAATCCTGTATGCTGATAAGATGACCGACTCCATCCGCTACGCCGTCGATGAGACGAACCGGCGGCGGTCGATCCAAATCGCGTACAACAAAGAGCATGGGATCACGCCTAAGACTATCGAACGAAATATCGCCGACATCGCGCAGACGATGAATGCGCCGCAACCAGCCGTGCCAGCGCGAGAGATTCTGGGGGAGATCTCGCCCACGGAAGCACTGTCGAAGATAAGGCAACTAGAGAAGGAGATGCGTCAGGCCGCGGACAGGTTGGAGTTTGAGGAGGCGGCAGCGTTGCGTGACGAGATACGGAGCTTAAGGAAGAAACTATGAGCATGCTACGCGTGAAGGGAGCGCGCGAACACAATCTGAAGAACATTGATCTGGAGATCCCGCGCGATAAGCTCGTCGTCATCACCGGGATCTCCGGCTCGGGAAAGAGTTCGCTAGCCTTCGACACAATTTACGCAGAAGGGCAGCGGCGCTACGTGGAGTCGCTCTCTGCCTACGCGCGCCAGTTCCTCGGACAGATGGAGAAGCCTGATGTGGATTTCATCGAAGGCCTGTCCCCCGCGATATCGATCGACCAAAAGACGAGGAGTCACAACCCACGCTCGACGGTGGGGACGGTCACCGAGATCTACGATTATCTGCGGCTTCTCTACGCGCGTATCGGGCATCCGCACTGTCCGAAGTGTGGTCGGCCGATCACGCAGCAATCAGCGCAGCAGATCATCGATGTGATCATGTCCCTTGCTCGCGGATCGAACGTGCAGATCCTAGCGCCGATCGTGCGGGGGCGGAAGGGCGAGTACAAGAAGACGTTCGACGAGATCCGTCAAGAGGGGTTCACGCGTGTCCGCGTCGATGGGGTTGTGCGCACCCTGTACGAGGAGATTGAGCTCGTGAAGCAGCGCAAGCACACGATAGAGATCGTCGTGGATCGCGTTGTGGTGGAGCCGCGAAAACGGGCGCGCATCGCAGATTCAGTGGAGACGGCGCTGAAGCATGGTGGAGGGATGATGAGCGTGCTCACCGAGGATGGTGAGGAGCACCTGTACAGCGAGCACTACGCCTGCATCCACTGTGGCGTGAGCTACGAAGAGCTCTCCCCGCGCATGTTCTCGTTCAATAATCCTTATGGGGCTTGCCCCGAGTGCAGCGGGCTGGGATACAGCAAGAAGATCGATCCAGACTTGATTGTCGATCCGCGCCTGGGTCTCCTCGATGGAGGCCTCCTCCCGTGGGCAAACTCCAAGGGGCGCTGGTTCGAATCTCAGATGCGCGGGCTTGCCGAGACGTTCGACATCGATCCGCACGCCCCCCTTGGCGAGCTCCCTGCCGAGAAGCTCGACATCATCCTGCATGGAAGCGGCAAGGAGAAGATCAAGTTCAGCTATGCGTCGACCAAAGGGCACACACGCAAGTTTGCGCGGGCGTTCAGGGGCGTCATCCCGAACTTGGAGCGCTGGTATCGGGAGACAACGTCCGATCAGTGGCGCGGTGACTTGGAGCAGTTCATGGCCACCCTTCCCTGCCCTGTCTGCCACGGTGCGCGCCTCAAGCCGGAGGTCTTGGCGGTAACGATCAATGGGCTAAACATTCACGAGGTGACAGCCCTGTCGATCAAGAGCGCCCTCACGTTTTTCGAGAACCTGTCTCTCACCAAACGAGAGGCGATGATCGCCAAGCAAATCTCAAAGGAGATCAAGGCGCG
>JAYEFP010000195.1:0-1667 GCA_034715975.1 Candidatus Bipolaricaulota bacterium
CCGTCGATGGCAGCGGAGGAATCACTGCGATCACTCATCGAGAAGGAGATCCCGTTGGTTGTAATTGACCGCCCGATGGAGGCGCTGTCTGTCGACCAGGTCTACTCGGACAACGTTAACGGCGCATATCAGGCGACAAAGTACCTACTGGGCCTGGGACACAGACGGATTGGGTTGATCATGGAGCTTGAGGGAATCAGAAGTTTCGACGATCGAAAAACGGGGTGGCGAAGAGCGTTCAAGGAACAAGGCCTTTCAGCAATGGCTGAGCTGGTGCAGCAGGCCGGGCTGGAGATCGAGGGAGCGGCGGAGGCGGCCCGTTATCTGGTCGAAGGTCCCCCACAAGCAACAGCCATCTTTGCCACCAATAACCTGATGACCCTCGGCGTGCTGCGTTACCTGAAGAAGCGTAACGTGTCCTGCCCGAGACACCTTTCCGTGGTTGGCTTCGACGACCCGGAATGGGCAGCAAGCTTCAATCCCAGCATTACATCGGTAGCGCAACAGAGCTATGAGATGGGATACAAGGCGTGCGATCTCCTGGTCGCGCGCATGCAAGAGAAGACGTCGGAGTCTAGAGTTGTTCAACTGAACTGTAAATTGAAGGTTAGAGATTCTTGTGCAATGCTACAATCGGAGACCACGTAAGTACACTAGTACAGACGGCCACTTGAAAGGGAGGACAAAGATGGCAAGACCGATCACCTTATTCACAGGGCAGTGGGCGGATCTGCAATTTGAAGAGATCTGCAAGAAAACCGGAGAGATGGGTTACGATGGCCTGGAGATCGCCTGTTGGGGCGACCACATGGATGTAGCTCAAGCTGCGACTGACGACGCGTATATTGAAAACAGGAAGAAGATACTGAAGGAAAATGGCCTTCAGTGTTGGGCTATTGCGGCACACCTTGCCGGTCAGTGCGTTGGAGACCTCTACGATCCGCGCTTGGATAACTTTGCCCCGAAGGAACTGGCAGGAAAACCCGACGAGATCCGTGCGTGGGCAATAGAGCAGATGATGCTTACCCCAAGGGCTGCCGCGCGGATGGGCTGTTCGGTGGTAACAGGCTTTATGGGGTCCCCAATATGGAAGTACTTCTATTCCTTCCCGCAGACAAGCGAGGAGATGATCGAGAAAGCGTTTGCAGAGATCGTTGAGCTATGGACGCCAATCCTCGATGAGTTTGATCGCAACAGGGTGCGCTTCGCCTTGGAGGTTCACCCTACGGAGATCGCATTCGATTACTACACCACACAGAGGCTCCTTGAGGCGTTCAATCACCGTCCGACATTAGGCCTTAATTTCGATCCAAGCCATCTCTTGTGGCAGGGGATCACGCCACATGTCTTCCTGCGTGACTTTGCGGAGCACATCTACCACGTTCACATGAAAGACGTCGCGATGAGCCTCGACGGGAAAGCGGGTCTACTCGGCTCCCATCTTCCATTTGGCGATAACCGTCGTGGTTGGAACTTCCGCTCGCTCGGACACGGCGATGTGGAGTTTGAGGAGATCATCCGTGAGCTGAACGCGATTGGATACGATGGGCCACTGTCCGTAGAGTGGGAGGACAGCGGGATGGATCGTGAGTACGGAGCCCAGGAGGCACTGGAGTACTGTCGCAGCATCGATTTTCCCATGTCACAGGTGGCATTCGACAATGCGA
>JAYEFP010000196.1:0-1666 GCA_034715975.1 Candidatus Bipolaricaulota bacterium
CGCCGCACTCGGCGGGGATGCTGATCCAACTCGCATCGCCGGTGAGGTTGGCCGACTCGTTCCCGGCTGCCACAACGACGAGGGTCCCGTTGCTCGATACGTAGTTGATCACGCGCGTGATCAGGTTCACCAAGTTCGCGATCTCTTGCGCACCAATCCTCGTCCCATCTTCGAACGTGATCCCAGAGCGCGGGAGGTAGGCACCGAGGCTCATGTTAACAACTTGAGCTCCGATGGAATTGGCGTAGAGCAGTCCAGAGATCATCCAGTCGAAGTACCCGCTTCCTGTATGATCGAGGACCTTCACCGCCACGATCTCCGCATCGGGGGCAACCCCAATCGTGCCGTAGCCGTTGTGCGCTGCGGCGATGATCCCAGCTACATGAGTACCATGTCCCGCCTCATCATTGATGTATGGCTCATAGTCAACAAACGATGTGGAGAGACTGACGTTCAGGTTGGGAGAAAGATCGGGGTGAGAGGCGTCGATCCCTGTATCGAGGATCGCTACCCGCACTCCCGCTCCGGTGCAACCTGCATCCCACGCGCCGGGCGCGTCGATCGCATACATGCTCCACTGATATGTGTTGAAGAACGTGTCTTCCTCTCCGGGGTTGCCCTCAGATGGACGACCTTTCTTTGGATGTTTCTTCGTGGCTTCGAACACGCTTATGTATTCCTCCCCGGGAAGCCAGTTTAGCTTTACGTCGGGAACGACGTACTGCACTTTCGCCACGTTGGAAATGTCACTGACAAAGGAGGAGGCCTGCGCAGTAGCAAGCACCATCCCAACTTGCGCAAACTTTGTCTTAACCTGTCCACCGGCGCTGGCCACCATGCTATCGATATCCTTGGGAAGATAATTTGCGTTGAATACAACGATGTAATCATGCCCTGCCGAGCTCGCAGCCAGCGGCGCCAGCGCGTCCTTGGGAGCAAGGAATGTGTCGCAACCGGAAATGAACAACCCCATCAGTACTGCTACCGCCAGCAATAACCCTATTCTCTTGTACATTGCACCTCCTTAAGTGCATCCCCGACAAGTTAGTGCCGGAATCTCTCGCGAATTCTATCATATCTATACGTAAGTCTTATAACAAGAGGCGAATGCTGCGGTAGCATCTACAGCGTCACCCAGACCATTAATCAAAGGAGCACCGATGAACACATACACGCAGCTCAGCCGGGAAGTAGAGCGCAACGAGAGTCTGGGAGAATACCAGACTGAGCAATCCCATCGTCTGACGTTGAAACGCAAGCGAGCTAAGATACGCCCTCGTTTCGGTGGCTCTGTGTGGGCGCAGGTGGAACTGCTGCTGCAGATGGGCTGGAGGCCGCAACAGATATCTGGCAGGCTCAAGGTGGAACAAGGTAGCACAGTGTCAGCCATGAGTATATCTACCAGTACATCTACGCTGACAAGCGCCAAGGGGTGATCTGCACAAGCATTTTCGCTGTCAGAAGAAGAGACGGAAACGTTACGGCTCGTATGATCGACGGGGGTTCCTCGTCGTTTCGAGTGGGTAACTTGGAGTTGAGGTCAGATGGATACCGACAAGAATGCACCACGAAGAGCCTGTCTGCGTGCGGACACGCACAGGCAGACGCAGACAGGTCCTTCGTGGTGAAACAGCCGGTTCTGTAAGAGCCTTGGCGCTTGACACTT
>JAYEFP010000197.1:0-1662 GCA_034715975.1 Candidatus Bipolaricaulota bacterium
CTTTCAGAATAATACAACTACAGAAGCTGTTGTTCTTTCGTAGCGTGGCAGTTAATCTGCCACGTTAGGACATAGCTCAGGCTGACAGAGCAACGTGGTAGGCAAGCTCCCACGCTACGAAAGCTCGCTCTTTTCGCGGTAGCTTACCCGGTAACATTCGGCTGCCACGCTGAGCCGTAGCCCAAGTTCACAGCACAACAATAGGTGCAGTGATCAGCAACAATCGCTGTTCTATTCCTCCTTCGCGGCTGTTTGTACCGCCAGGCCTCTGCTACCATCTGTCGCCTATTGCATCTCCGGCTACCCACTCCAAACGATGAAGAGCCGTAAATAGTGAATCGTCAATGGTGAATGGTGCGGAAACAGTGAGTAGTAAGTGGTAAATGGTGAGAGCGAGACCAAGGTCCGAAGTCGGGAAGCAGTGATGGGTGACAAGTGATGAGTAACGAGTGATGGGTAGAGAAGCGTTCTAAGTTCTATGTGCCAGGTTCTAGGGCAAGGGGCGGGAAGCAGTGAATAGTGAGTAGTAAATGGTAAATGGAAAGAGCGAGTCCAACGCTAGGGTTGGGAAGGAGTGATGCGAATGCGTGAGGAGTACTGGAAATCAGGATTAAGGGTTACGGATGAAGAGGCGGGCTTGAATTGTACGGTAATTTGCTGTACAGTTGGATGGTAATTAAGGAGGGGTTTACCATGGCTACCACGAGAAGGCAAGACGGCGTAACTACTAAGGATGCTCGACTGGATATAAGAATTACACCAGACCAAAAGGATCTGGTTGAGCGAGCTGCCGCCGTAAGCGGTCTCTCAATGACCAACTTCGTGGCCCGTTGTATCGAGAAAGCAGCAAAAGGGACCTTGCAAGATTATGAAGAAATGACTCTCACGAAACGTGACAGCGAAGCCTTTGTGCAAGCACTTATTAAGCCTTCCACTCCTAGTCGTCGCCTCAGTAGAGCAGCCGGGCGGTACAAGGAAGATCTGAGCCGGTAGATGTCCCAGACCCATGACCACCGATATCTAATTGAGCCGTTCGACAAGAACTGCCACAATCGATCCGCTTTTGCTTGCGGCGTTGAGCCATTAGATCTCTATTTGCAGAAGCAAATAGACCAAGACCTCAAACGGAAAATAGCGGCCCCTTTCGTGCTCCTTGAAGTTGGACAACTTAAAGTTGGACAACTTAAAGTTGGACAACTTGAAGTGCTTGGCTACTATACCTTATCCGCCTTTAGCGTCCATCTCGGGAAACTTCCACTGGACGTAACGAATAGGCTGCCTCGCTATCCTGATGTCCCCGCCACTTTGCTTGGGCGCCTGGCCGTGGATCAAACATTCCGCGGAAAAGGCTTAGGTGAATTTCTACTCATGGATGCTTTGCACAGGAGCCTAAAGCAAACAGGTAAGATCGCTTTCTTCGCCGTTGTAGTGGATACCGTCAATGAAGATGCCCGGACCTTCTACCTTCATTTTGGGTTTTCCCCTTTTTCAGACCGTGCGGACAGGCTGTTTCTGCCAATGAAGACAATAGAGAAACTCTTTTGAGCATGACCTCATCGGTTCTAGGATCAGTTAGCTTGGGGTCAAAAAGGGGACAGGCTACTTTTCGGGAATGGCTGGGAAGCGGTGACGAGTAGAGAAGCGTTCTAAGTTCTATGTGCC
>JAYEFP010000198.1:0-6111 GCA_034715975.1 Candidatus Bipolaricaulota bacterium
AGTCACTCAATCTCTCAATCATCAAATCTCTCAATCACTCAATCATCAAATCACTCAATCTCTCAATCCCTCCCTCCCTCTGGCAGCATAATGGTGATATCTCCGAGGAACTCTTCCTGTTGGCAAGTCACTCAATCATCAAATCACTCAATCATCAAATCACTCAATCTCTCAATCCCTCCCTCCCTCTGGCAGCATAATGGTGATATCTCCGAGGAACTCTTCCTGTTGGCAGGTTATCTCCCCCTGCGCCGCAAGGTGAAGGACTTCGAAGAAATAGCTTATACGCTCGTCCTTGTCCCCGCGTTCCAGCAAGCGGAAGAAGCTGATCACGCGATGGCCTGTTAGGAGGTCCTTGATCTTTTCGAACAGGGAGTGAAGCCTTTGCCCAAAGCCCTGCCCCCCTAACTCGAAGTCATCGAACAAGTCATCTTCCTCTTCTTCGACACCACGCTCGTCATGCCGCTTGCCACGTCGGAAGCTGACCTTCATCGCGGCGGCAAACGCACGCCCGAGGTCGAAAATCGTTACCTGGCGGCGAGGACGCCGAAAAAGAGGAAGCGAGAACTCATCAGGCTCGGCGGGGGGCTCCCATTCGGCTGCTTCCTCTTCAATCGCTCCCTCCAGCTCATCGATTAGTCCATTCCTGTCTGTGGGTCGCGCGGAGGCGAGCAGATCGTCCGATTGCATGCGCAGGAGGATGGAGCAGGTGAGGACCATTCGTCCCGATATATCGAAGTGGAGCTCGCGCAGCGCGTCTACGTAGTCGCGGTAGCGGTGTGCCAGCTCGACAATGTCGATATCCCATGGGTCCATGCCCACGGTGAGCCGCTGCAAGATCCCCTCCCACGTCTCTTCCAGTAGATCGGTGATTGGGATCTCGGCGATCGTAAGTCGGTCCATCCGATTCATAGCTCCTCTAGTTCAGGTTCAAGGCGAGTATCTGCGACGCGCCATTCTTGATTGTCACCCCATAGGCCCGGTCAGCGTGACGAACTGTTTCCTCATTATGTGAGACAACGATCACCTGAATCTTATCCGCATACTCCCTGAGCATCCGGCCCAACCGCATGATGTTCATCCTGTCGAGGGCAGCATCAATCTCATCGAGGACGAAGAATGGTGCCCGTTGGTACTCCTGCAAAGCGAAGATGAACGCCGTAGCAACCAGCGTCTGCTCCCCCCCGGAGAGGGAGTCGATCACGTGCGGTTCCTTATCCGGCGGATTGGCCTTAATCAACAGGCCTGAGGAGATGTTCCCTTCCTCCTCCAATTCGAGCGAGGCCGATCCACCACTAAACAACTTGGTAAATGTGTGACTGAACTGGGAGTTGATCGTCTCCAGCGTCTCCAGGAACCGCTCCCGTTTCCGCTCCTCAATCTGTCCGATCAGCGCCTCAATCTCGCGCTTCTCCGCCTCCAAGGCATCGACACGATCACGAAACTCATTGTATTCCCTTTCGTAGGTAGCGTATTCGTCAATCGCGCGCATGTTTACCGGCTCCAACCGCCGCAGGTGTCGCCTGTTGCTCTCGATGCGTCTCTCCAGTTCACTGACCGACCCCTCGATGTACTCAGAGGAACCATGTTCCTCTTCTCCCAGCGTCTCTAGCTCTGCCTGCGCCTCCGCCTCCTGCCGCTCGTAGCGCGTCATGCTGCGGCGTAGATTCTCCAGGTCCCTGTACGCCTCGCGCCGTTTTTCCCGCAGCGCGTGCAGCTCATCGCTACGTGTGTTCGCCTCTCCCTTTGTATCCTGCTTCTTATCCTGCTGTTCCGAGAGTTCCTTATCCTTGTCTCTTAGCTTCTCAGTAAGGGACTCGATTCCCTCGCGCAACTTGGCTATCTCTCGATTGATCCGCGATATCTGTTGTCGCTTTTTCGCCGTGTCAAACGTCACATCCGCCGGCTTACTCGGCTGGCGAGTATCCTTGCCTGCGCCAGCACGCCAGCCACCGGTGAGCGCCCCTCCCTTACTCTGCAGGTCACCGTCCAGGCTGATCGCACGCACGCCGTCCACATCACGCACCGCCGCGAGGTTCTCCACGATGATCGCATCGGAGAGAATATACTCGAATGCGCGGCGATACTTAGGGTCGAAGTCAACGAGGTTGATCGCGTAATCGATCACCCCAGGTAGCTTGAGCGCGTCAGCGGAAGCGAGGCTCTTGCGCCCGGCAACGAGACGGCGCAACGGGAGGATGCGCGCCCGGCCAAGGCGATTGGACTTCAGGTAATCTATGCACTCGATTGCCGTCTCCCGAGAATCAACGACGACATCATTCATGTGCCCCCCGGCAGCAGTCTCAAAAGCAACCTCAAATCCATCGCGCTGCGTGGAGAGTGAGGCAATTGTCCCGTACACGCCGCCACGTTTCCGTTCGAGGAGGGCCTGCACAGCACGATTCCTTCCCAACATAGCAGGCCGAGCGCGGGTCTGAGCCTTAATCTTCGCGACCTCATCAATCATCTCCTGCAGATTCTTCGCCTGCTGCTGTTTGAGGTCGATCTGTCCCTGGCGATTGAGGATCTCGGAACGGAGACGCTCGACCTCTTTGACGAGGGCAATCTGATCGCCACCCTCCAGATCTTCGCGCATCCCTTCGAGTTCCCACTCTTTATTCTCGACCGCAAGATCGAGCTTAGCTACCTCCGCCTCTAGCGCCTCGATCCGCTGTGCCATTCCCTTGCGCTCTGCCTTGGCACGATCCAGTCTCTCGACAAGTCGTTCACGCTGACGGTGGCGAATCGATTCCTGCAGCAGCGTCTGCTCCTCCGTTAAACGCTGGTACTCAAGGGCGGCATCACGCTCTCTGGCCAGATTAAGCAGGCGGCGGTGGCGCTCGGCGAGGATCACCCGATGCGTGTTCAGCTTCGTCTTTACGTCCTTCAGTTCAGCGATCGCCTTCTTGCGTTTCTCATCATAAGCGGCTATTCCGCTGACCTCGTCGATGATTTCTCGCCTCCTCGTCGGGCTGCGCTTAATAATCTCCGTGATTCTCCCCTGGGCAATAAGCTGCTGGCCATCCGGGTCAATACGCCCCGTCTCAAGGACACGATCGACCATCGCCCGTGAGCAGGCCTTTCCCATGAACGTGTACGTCGATGACTTACGCGTGATTCTACGTCCCAGCCTTACTTCAGGAACATTCTCATCACCGAAGAATTGGCTGAAATCACCTTCACTGTTGTCGAGATAAAGCGTCACCTCCGCCGTATCCGCCGGCGCGAGTCGCTCCCCTCCGTTAAATATCAAATGCTCCAGCCGATCAGCGCGTATCTGCGAGGAACGCCGCCCCATAACAAAGCTTAGTGCATCAAACAGGTTAGACTTTCCAGCCCCGTTCTCGCCGATAACAGCAGTCATGCCATCGAAGAACGGCACAACCACCTTGTTGCGGAACGACTTAAATCCGGTCAACTCAAGCTTATTGATCTTCGTCATTGCACCTGTCCAATCTCTCCTCCCTTATCGGAGAAGAGCCCAAGCTGTTCGATACCTGGACGATGAGTAGGGATGAGTCGTGGCTCCGAATGCGCACTCGCGGAAAGGAACTGCTCAATCTTGTAGCGGTTGTAGTCATTAGGCACGGCAATCTCCGCTTCCCAACGGATGATTGATGGTATGGAAACACCCAGTTTTGCCGCGAGCGCCCGCTTGCTCCAACCGCTCTGCAAACGGAAGTGCTGCAACCGTTGTCCTAGACTGTTCATCAATCCCCCTCCCGCGACTAGTTTACAAATATAACTTGTGTTACGCGACAGTGCAAAAAAAAGGGAGGGGATCGAGGCCCCACCCTATTCTGTGTTTCCAACCCCCTCATCGCATTTCTACGGCTGTGCCATGAATCCCCAAATCAGAGCGCCAACACCAGCGAGGAGAGCAACGATGGAAATGAAGTACAGTCCGTCTACCTGGCTCTTCAATTCCGCCAACCCGGCGCCACCTTCCAGCGCGGCGATGCGTGCATCGTGATCCTCGATGAGGTTCGTATTGGCGAGGATGCCTGCCTGATTCATGCTGACGCCGTTTGCGAGGTCGGCGATCGCACCATCGAACCCTTCCAGCTTAGCGCGGTTGTTGTCGATCTTGATCGACAGTGCGCTCATCGACCGCTCAAGCTCAATGACCTTCTTCTTGAACGTTCCCACATCTTCGTCTTCCAGCTTCTTCATGCGGCCTTCCAGGCCTGCCTGTCCCTTCGCGAGGGCAGCAAGCTGATCGCTGGAAGTCGCAAAACTTAAGGCAAGGCCATCGTACTTGTCACTCAAGCCCGATACGCCAGACTGCAAGGTACTAATCGCTCCCTCGATCGAGGCCAGCTCCGCGATGACGCTGTCCTTGAAGGAAGCGAACTGAGCGTCGAAATCCGCAAAACTCACGGCAAGGGCATCGTACTTGTCACTCAACGCAGACAAATCGGCATTCGTGGCATCGAGCGAAGCACTGATCGCCTTCTGAAATTCGTCGCACGAGGCCGAGAGTTCAGATAGACCCGATTCGAGTGCAGTAGCTCGTACCAATAGCTCCTGCTGTGTGGACGAGAGGCCGTCTACGTCCTTTCGCAGACCGATCAACTTTCCTTCTGCGGTCTTGAGCTCCACAGAGATTGCCTGCACAACATCCGACAGATCGCCCAAACGACTATCGAGGCCAGCAACATCAGCCATATTCCCTTTCACTTCGCCGACAACCTCATTCATAAACGTCTGCAGGCCACCAAAGGCATTATTGACGCCAGCAAATGCTTCTCCCAGTTGCGCCAACTCCTGCTGAAGCAGGTCATCCTGCGCCGCCATTGCGGTCGCGTCTCCCTGCGCATAGCCGACCGCTAGGAAAAGCACACTAAGCGCAATCCCAACTATCGTTATCACGAGCGCTTTCTTCATGGTATTCCTCCTTCTTCTATTCTCCACCACTCGGTACTTGCTCTTGTACTTCGTTAAGACAAGGCTAGCCGGCAAAGAGATCTAGCGTAGAGACCCGTGTTGTTAGGGAGACGCCGTTTTGTCGTCCGCGCGTAAGACAGATGTCCTTAAGCAACATTCGAACAAATGGTCAACGCGTTACGCTGTCGACTGAGCATCCACTCGCCGATGGGACGTTACCAAGGGGAAGAGGAATGGGCGCGGAGAGAGCAATACGTACGAATTCTCCCTTGCCACAATGCCTTGAAGCCCTATTGTGTGCGTGGTAGAATCATGTGATCTTGCCCTATGCAGGTGAAGGCAAAACGGTAGGATTATCGATAAATAAGAACTGGCTGTCTGCAGAAAGACAGCAGCGTTAAATTTAACGTAAAAGGGGTGTGTGTAGCAAAATGACTGTTCTAATCGTCATACCAGCTGTAATCTCGGTGTTAGCGCTCTTGAGTGCGTTTCTGTTCAACCGCTCGGTAGTACGCAAAGCACAGGGGACCGACCGGATGAAGGAATTGCAGGGGTACATCCGATCTGGTGCGTTTACATTCATGCTGGAAGAGGCACGTGTGATGGGGATCACGATGCTCATCATAGGCGCAATTCTGTGGATCCTCTTCTACTGGGAGATCGCAGTAGCATTCTGGATCGGGTCAATTCTCTCCATGGCCGCCGGATTCATTGGGATGAACGCAGCAACTCACGCCAACGCCCGCACGACACACGCGGCGCGCAAGTCGTTCAAGGACGCACTCAATGTGGCCTTCTCGGGGGGTGCCGTCATGGGCCTTTCTGTCGCAGGCCTCGCACTAGGCGGGCTTATTATTGTCGCGCTGATCTTCCGCAAGTGGTACGATCCGGCCACCTTGCACATTGAGACGCGGTATCTGTTCGGGATTAAATCAATGGGGGTCAACTTCATTCGTGGAGCGCTGATCGTCAGTGCCTACTCGATGGGAGCCTCCCTTGTCGCCCTGTTCGACCGTGTCGGCGGTGGAATCTACACCAAGGCAGCGGATATGGCCGCCGATATGGTGGGAAAGGTAGAGATGCACATCCCCGAGGACGATCCACGCAACCCGGCAACGATCGCTGATAATGTCGGCGATAACGTAGGCGATGTTGGCGGACTAGGGGCCGATCTGCTGGAATCGTTCATCGGAGCGATCATCTCCGTCATCGTCATGGCCCTTT
>JAYEFP010000199.1:0-6068 GCA_034715975.1 Candidatus Bipolaricaulota bacterium
ACAGCTCGATGTCGCGCACGGTCGGTCTCCCCGCAGCGATCGCCACGCGCCTCATCCTGGAAGGGAAGATCAACCTTACTGGCGTTCAGGTACCGGTAATGCCGCAGATCTACGAGCCGGTCCTTGCGGAGCTTGAGTCGATGGGAATCAAGTTCACCGAGAAGACAGAGGTGATCTGACACTGAGCATGACCGCGAACAATCTCTCCCTGGCCGGGAGCACGTGGGGATTCTTCTTCAATCGCGAGCCGGAGGAGTGGCCAACTATCGCTGAAGCCATTGGCGAACTCACCTCTCTCGGGTTTGGGGTAGAGGTATGGACTAACCGGGGATGGGATGAGCCGTGGATCAGCCTTGAACTCGCGCAGGAGATCAAGGAGGCGTGTGGTAGTGCATCGCACGTCTCCGTACACACGCGGCCGGAGAACTGGAAGTGGGACCCGCATGGGCTGAGCGATGAGGTGAAGCTGTGCACACTGATCGGCGCCCACGCACTCATCCTTCATCCTAGTAGCCTTGGCCTTGAAGGCCCCTCTCCCCGTCCCGACTTTCCTGGGATCAAACGGCTCGCGACCCAGGCGCGCAAACTTGGAGTGCAGCTTGTACTCGAAAACACTCCCAATACAATGTGGGCCCTTGATCTCGCACTCGACGAGATCGGAGACAATCCGGAGAAGACGAACCTTGGGATCTGCATCGACGTGGGGCACGCCTACATATCACAGGATGCCGGCAGAGAACCAATTAGAAACTACATCGAGCGCTATCGCGGGCAACTCGTTCATCTCCACCTGCACGACAACTTCAGCGATAACGATGAGCATCTTCCCATTAAAGACGGATCGATCAACTGGCAGAATCTAGCTGATACGCTGAAGGCGGTTGAGTATCACGGCCCAGCAGTACTTGAGTTACAGTCGCAGGGCGACCTCCTCGCTACATTCACCGACGCCCGCACCTACCTGCGCTCGCTGGGGCTGTAGAGGCAAAGAAATAGTGATGACGGAGCAGAGCCTTCAGCCATCGGCTATCAGCAGTCAGGCTGAAGCATTGGTCTGATTTGTCCCATCTCATTGCCTTTGCACGGGGCTAGCACTCTTCGTAGCGTGGCGGCTTGCCTGCCCTGTGAAGCCTTACTTCACTGGGGTCTGCCACGTTGAGACACCCCTCAACACAAGATCATAAGCGGAACATTGGGCGCGCGATCCAACGCTACGCAAGCAACATCTTCGCCTTCGTAGCGTCGCAGCTTGCCTGCAACGTTGCTCGCGGGGTCAACGCTACGAAGAATCGGGACAGTTGCATCATACACTCTACCCTATAATTCATAATCCTTAACCATTACTCTATCACAGACAGCTCTTCGTGGTCATCCAAGCTAATCACTCGCGCAGGTGTTCGAGAAGCTTGCGCGCCTCCTTGGCGTGCTTCAATGAGACCTGAATCTCGACAAAGCCGAAGTTCAGTGCTATGCCAGACAGTTCCTGCAGCGCCTCTCCATTCACAAAGCAGGGAATATCAGCCGATTCCAGTATCGACTTGGCAACAACAACCATGCCCTGATTCCCCGCCGCCAACACAGTAACCAGATCCTCGGGAATCTCTTTCATTCCTGCCTCCCTAACACGTACCAGAATACCCTTTCTTGCGGCCGCAGGCAAAGGTTTTCTGCCTTGGTGGCGCATAGCGATATTGCGACAGCAGCGGCATCTTCCGCACTCGGCCATTCCACCAATCGCCATGGAATCGTACTAGCGAGACCTCCTACAGGTGCTGGGCGTCATTTTCTACTGTATCACCAAACACAGGTGCCAGTAAGCGTTGATGTCGAAGTACCAATACCAGCCGGACTCGGGGATTCCCATCCGCCAACTGCCTCCAACCATGTGCCATGCATTCCCGGGCGTGCCGTTGAACGGCGGCTGAGCAGGCGGCACAGGGAGGGTAATGTCGTCATCCTCGGGTTCCGTTGACTGATCACCGACTATCTGAATCGCGTGCCATCCCATCCCCCATGTGGGAACCTGTTCAAGTGCTCCGAATAGAGCCACCAGTTGATTGATCGCCTCAGTGGCATCCATAGCGTAGATAGGGAAAGGATCCTGAGCTGATCCGACAAGGATCGGCAGTGGCGTATCACAAGCAAAGACAAGGAACTCCTCGATCCCAGCGGGCGGCGTAACAGTAAGCGCGTATGGTCCATCAGGAAGGTCATACGATGAGGAAGCGACATAGTTGTTGACGGAGAATGCGTTGGGAAAAATCAGGCGCACGAGTCCATCCGGCTGAAGGTCAAACAGATACACGAATCCCGGTCGAGAGAGCTGCAGGTGGACCACGATCTCATCCCCAACGTTGACGACAGACGTGTCGGTCCACACGTAGACGCTTATCGCTTCTCCATCATTCTGGGGAGCGGGCAGCAGCCCAAGTGGGAATCCTTGGGCATACCCAACAACGGAGATTCCAAGAGCCAATGCAACGATCATGATGGTTGATAGAACGCGAAACTTCATGTTGATCACCTCACCATAAGATACGCTTGGCGCGGTGGTTACGTTTCAGCGAGCATGTTCATTCACCGCGGAGAAACTGTCTGTGCAAACACGTACAGGCAGAGCCAGACAAGTTCCTCGTGGTAAGGAAGTTCATCCTCTTTCGTTCCGCATTCCGCGTTCCGAGATCTGCACTCTGAGTTTCCTCTCTCTCGCCCGCTCGCTCTTGCTCTCTCAAGACGCCAAAACCGCAAAGAGATGCTTTGATTCATCGATTTTCCCCTTGCCCACGCTTTCCTTGGCGCCCTGTCTGTCAAAGACCGAGAACAGACAGGCCTTTGCATTCTCTGCGAGAGGATGCTTTCTTCTTTCTCAGCACTCGTCACGCATCACCGGTTACTGCTTCACGGCACGAGTGGCGATGAACGAGTCGCAGTACTTGGAGATCAACTCGCCTGGGAATGTGTCCTCGTAGAATCCAGCAATGACGAAACCAGCACCAATCTGGCCGCCAATCTGATCCTGCAGTGTGTGCCCAAATTCCAGCGGAGCGTCGTTCCCATAGTGCCTCGCCCGCTCCTCCTCGCTGATGCTCGATAGCTCGGAATACGGAAGAGAGAAACGAACCTGAAGAACACCTTCCTTCTCCCTTGCCGGATCGAACAGATAGAGAACGGGATTATCAAATCCAGACAGAAGCGCACCTCCGTGGCGCAGAACCCGGTAAGCCTCACGCCACACCGACAACACATCAGAAACGAAACAGTTAGAGACCGGGTGAACTATGAGATCGAATGACTCATCGGCAAAGACAGAAAGGTCACGCATATCTCCCTCGACCGTGCGGATGTTTAGGCCCTCACGTTTGGCAACGGTTCGGTCCTGCGCCAACTGTTTCGGCGAGTTGTCGTACACTGTCACGTTCGCGCCGGCAGCAGCGAGGATTGGCCCTTGCTGTCCACCGCCGGAAGCCAAGCAGAGGAAGTCACACCCAGCAAGCTTCGGAAACCACTCCTTTGGCACGGGCTTCGTTGGAGTGAGGATGATCTCCCAATCGCCTCGCCGCGCAGCGGCAATCGCATCCGCGCTCACAGGAACAGTCCATGGATTACCGTTTTCCACGCTCTTGTTCCACGCTTCTCTGTTGAACGCGCGGACGTCAATGTCGCGTTCATTGCTGCTCACGAAGTCTTCTCCCCAACATACAGGCCGCGACCCGTAATCCCCTCCGGATCATACGTGACAAACAGCCCAGCATCTGTAAACATCTGCTTCATCTCCTCGATCGTGAACAGCCCCAGCTCATGGTGCTCAACGAAGTGCGTCGTTCCCTCCGGAGTGCCTATCAGATAATGCAGATCGAAGTATGAGACACGCCCCTTTACGAAGCTCGTGTTGACACGCGCAATCTTTAGATCAGGCTCATCAATCAGCATTGCATGAACCATTCCCGCGTGCCACGCCTCGGGAGGAAACCACGGCTCGATAATCAGGAGCCCACCCGTGACGAGATGTCGGCCCATGCACGCGATTGCTCTCCTGGCAAGTTCAAGCGTCTTGGCATAGCCTATTGCGCTGAACAGACAAGTGATTACATCGAACTTCTTGCCCAGATTAAAATCAGCCATGTCGCCTTGATAAAGCTTCACGTTTGGATTTCGCACCCGCGCAATCGCGAGCATTTCTGGCGAGATATCCAGCCCTTCGACGTCAAACCGATCCTTCAGATACTCGATGTGCTTACCCGTTCCGCAAGCTACATCAAGGAGGCGCCTGCCTTCGAACTGAAGATGTTCTTCAACCACCAGCGCGATCTTGCTCGCTTCCTGCTCATGATCCTTGAACGAGTAGATCTTGTCGTAGTACTTGGCTGCGTCCATGTCGGACCTCCCAAGCGAAGTCTATCTTCGTATTGCATCGCAGGCAACGCTATGCAGCCAAGGCAGGAATCGACAAGAACATCTCACCGCATACACTGCGTCGCTCCTTCGCCACGAACCTCTTCCGGGAGATAAGTAAGATCACCTAATGCAGAAAATACTTGGTCATTCAGATCCCTCCACGAAGATGATCTATACGCACATCTTCGACGAGGAGGTGGAGAGTGCTCTTAAATCCTTTCGCCAAGCGACGGCGCTAGGGCTGTGAGGAAGCGCTTGTCTTAAGTGGCTGTCTTCAATATGCAACACAAGTTCCTTCTGTTGCGAATTCAGATGAAACCATTATAGATTGGTGCCCGCAAGGTGCAGGGCGTGGCAACCTCTTGGGCATGTTCATAACGCTCACATACACTGCGTGATATCGCCTTAAGGCTGGCCCGCGCGTGGCTTGATCTGCTTCTGCACGGTCGACACCGAACCCCCGCAACGTTTTCACCCTCTTCTTATAACCGTAGGGTACCGTGACAGTCGCGCTTTGACCTAACACACAGATTGGGTAATTGGATAAAGAAGCAAGCAATAAGCATTTCGGTGTTAGCAGGCGCGGTGATATTCAGTCAACTGGTCGTGATAGCCGGAAGATCAATGGGATGACAGAGCGAAAACCCGTTGCCGATTCACCGCAGCGAATTCTGCCAAGAGACGATGATGGAAGAACTGGGAGTCCCTAAGGAGGACATCGATCAATTAAAGCAAGATCCGTAAGGGCCACCTCCGGCCGCACTTACCGGTAGAGAGTAGGGCTAATAGCCGTTCACGAGTTGGAGCGAGGCCTGTCATTCGTCCCCAGCGCTCCCGTCCCAATACGGAACTATCCTTTGTGATGTGCGTCATCGCACCTCGCTGTATAATGGGTATGAATTCTCACTGCAAGAAAAAGGCATACCATGCGCTTACGAATCAACCAGATCTCGGTCAAACTGGATTATGAGAAGCGGGACGTGCTCGCAACGATCGCTCGGCTATTGAACTGCCGCGAGGAGGAACTCGATCGGCTCGTCCTCCTGCGCAAATCGATCGATGCTCGCGGCAAGGACGTGCCGCCTCGCTTCGTGCTGTCGGCCGAGGTTGACTATCTTGGCGAGGCCACACCGCCGTTTGCGCCGGGGCGTGTTGACTTGGCCGCCCCGCCAGAACCAATGCCGGTGATCCCGCACGTTACACCGAGAGAGCATCGCCCGATTGTGGTTGGGGCCGGGCCAGCCGGTTTGATGGCAGCGCTGACGCTGGCCGAAGCTGGATGGAAACCTCTTCTCATAGAGAGGGGAGCGGATGTCCAAGTTCGTAGCAACCAGGTAGAGATATTCTGGCGGGAGGGGGTCCTCAGCCTCGAAAGCAACGTTCTCTACGGCGAAGGTGGAGCCGGGCTCTTCTCCGATGGGAAGCTGACCGCGCGCTCCAAGGATCGAGGCGCGATTCACCACCTTTTTCAGATTCTGGTCGATTGCGGGGCCTCACCCGATATCCTGATTGACGCCGAACCGCACCTCGGGAGTGATGTGCTTAGCCTGAAGTTCCGCTCGATTTAGGGTTGGAAATAGCTAGTTAGCCCTGTGAGGGACGGCCTTTTCTCTTGTTGATGCAATGATGATGTGTAGGCATGTCATAGATGGATATCATCTTGACATTAACGG
>JAYEFP010000200.1:0-1626 GCA_034715975.1 Candidatus Bipolaricaulota bacterium
CCTTCGTGTCCTTCGTGGTGAAAACAATTTTGTAGATTGACGAAGGACCTTGGCTCTCGACCACTTCTCGTTAGTTACCCACTAGAAACAGCGAGGAGCCAAATTAGTGAAGAAACAAGAAGGGAAGGGCATTCGAGCCATGAAAAACGCTGAGCCGGCGAGAGGAGTTGAACCCCCGACCCACGGTTTACGAAACCGTTGCTCTACCACTGAGCTACGCCGGCATTATAATGCGGATTATAGCCGTGCCTATGCAGAGCATCAACCGGAGGGAGAATGGATGGACTAGGAATAGCCGCAGCAATCAGTGAGATGAAGGAGATCGTACAGGGGAGCGTGATCCGCTCTGTCTACCAGCCGTCGCCGACTCGGTTTGTTTGGCAGTTGTTCTCCCGCGGCACGGTGCAGCTATTCATCGCCCCGGCAGAGGCGACGATTCACATGACGAAACACGACTTCGCCTATCCGAAGCAACCCAACCCGTTCACGATGCTTCTGCGCAAGCACCTGCGTGGCGGACGAATCGTCGAGATCTATCAGGAAGGATGGGAGCGTGTGGTGCGGATTACTGTGGAGAAGAGATCGCTCGAAGGGCTGCATCGTGTGCAGGTGATCGTGGAGCTCGTTGGTGTACGCGGAAATCTGATGCTCGTGCATGACGATACGGTGATCGGCTCGCTACGCCCGAACCCGCGTGCGATTCCGGGAAAGGCGTACGCTCGTCTCCCGCGCCAAGAGAAGATGGATCCGTGCGAGGTCACCGAGGAGCTCATCGAACAGATCCTGACTGATGAGCAATCTCCCCGCGCGCTGATGCGCTCGATCGATGGGATTGGCAAAGAGACGGCGCGGTTTATCCTTGAGCGTGCATGTGGCAATGAGGGCCGCTCTTTGGCGGCAGGCGTGAAGCGAGAGTTGGAGATGATCCTTTCCCGAGTAGCGGATCCAACTGGCGTGTACGATGAGGAGACCCACAGTGCGTCGTTCTTCCCCCGAGACGGTGAATTGTTGGCATCCTACGCCGACGCGCTTGATCGCAGGCTTGACGAGCGAGAGGAAACGGGCGAGGTCGACGACGGCTTGCGCGATATTCGCGCCGCGGTTGGGCGAGGGGTCGCAAAGAGGGAGAAGACAATCGTCAGGCTGCAGGAGTGGTTGAAGAAGGCAAGATCGGCTGAGGTGTTGCAGCACCGTGCCGATCTACTGATGATCTACCAGCGGGATCTACCGCGGAAGCTGCACGAGATTACACTCAAAGATCCCGCGACGAACGAGGATGAGATAATTCCGCTTGATCCACGACGCAGCGCTCTGGAGAACGCGCAGGCGTTCTACGAGCGGGCAAAGAGGCTCCGCCGTGGGCGTCCGCTCGTGGAGCGGAAGCTGAAACGCTTGCAGGGTGAGGTGCTTCTGCTGCAAGAAGGGCTTAACAAAGTGGAAAACGGTGAGGGGATGTCCGATCGTGCGGCAGCGCTGCTGCCAACACTTCCCGCGCGACGAAAGGCGCCTGCGCCAACCGCTTCCGGCGTCCATTCGATTGCCGGGTATACGGTACAGGTGGGGAAGAACGCGCGTCAGAATGACGCACTGCTACGTACCGCGCGGGCCGATGATCTGTGGCTGCAT
>JAYEFP010000201.1:0-1620 GCA_034715975.1 Candidatus Bipolaricaulota bacterium
GAACTTCATCCTCGATCTCGAATCGAACATCAACCACATGGCTCGCCTGGGAAACGCGGCGATTACAGGTAGCAATATCCTCTCTCCCGATGAGGTGATCGCTCGCATCGATGCCGTCACGGTAAACGATGCACGTCGCATCATCGAATCCTACGTCGATTCCGAAGCGATGAACATCGCCGTGGTTGGACCACAGCCGAATCCATCGACCGATCCAAGCGACACGGACGTGATGTAGAGTAGAAGGAGCAAACGCATTCTCTCGGTAGAGGTCTGCCGGTCGCCGTCTTCTTAGAGACAGAAACCCGAGAACAGCGGAAATACAGTGATCGGTAATCATTGATGAGGCGCAGAAGTGGAATTAAAGGGTACGAGCCACATGACAGCGCTTCCTGGTCATCCAGATGACTGAAAACTCCTTCGTGGTGCATTCTCCTTGCCAGCAGTCCTATGTAAACCGAAATTAGAAGTTACTACTCACTTAAAACAACAAGGAACCGCTTCTTTTCATAGATCGATACTCATTTCCACCCAAGAGTGGCGCTTCACAAACCCCTCCCTCGTCAAGATACTGGCAAGCGATGCTGTTTCATCGTGAAGCGATACGGTCACAATGGTCCGTCCAAGCTTGGAGAGCCACTCATCTGCAGCATTCAGCAGCGCACAGAACGTATCCTCGCGTTCGCGCGCCAGAAGCTTCGGCTGAATCTCAGCCATGGTTTGGTGAGGAAGGGCGATAAGAGTCGCGACGATTGTCTTTTCTCCTTCTGAAATTACAACCATGTTGCGAACGCGCACCCCTGTGAACAGGTTCAGTGGGCCAAGGTCGTATGGATGCCGAGGGAGGTTGACCCTTCGCGCACGTTGAGCCAACACTCCAGCAGGAGAAGATACACCTGTCGGCAGGCTGCGCTGGTAGAGGTCAATGTGGTCGTAAAGGATAAAGCCTGCGCGTTCCAGAAGAAGCTGCGCCGTGTGATCGATCACTGCTCCCTGCACGCGCGAGTACCCCTGTCTCTCAAGGCGCAGAAGCGCCTCCTGTACAAGGTCTAGCGCGACACCACTCCTGCGATATCCTTCCAAGACGTAGGCGCCAATCAGAATAGGATCCTTCTTCTCAAGGACGGTGAGGATACCGACAACGCGCGTACCATCCTTCGCCGCAAGTACAAACAAACCTCGACCGGTTACGGCCTTGATGAGGCGCAGCGGGAGCCCCCCACAAGATAGCATCACCCGTGTCATCCGTCCCATACGAGTGATGTCGGTCCCGCGCTGCCCAAGCTCTTCATCGAACCCGAGCTGCAGTAGCTTGATATACTGATCAATATCTGCTCCAGACAGGAGCTTGATTTCAACAGCCATGCGGGGAGTCTACAAGCTCGTGTTCGAGCAGGCAACTCAACAGCAACAAAGACGAGTATCTTGCTTGGAAGTGAGCATCAGACGTGGTATCCTCGTGCGCACAGAAAGGGGACTGATCACGAGTGAAGAAAAAGCCGAATAACCTAGTATGGCTCGACCTTGAGACGAGCGGGATCGATGTTGAAACAAAGGCCATTCTGGAAGTGGCGATGGTAATCACCGATAAGGATTTGAATGTGATTGCCGAGGGGCCGG
>JAYEFP010000202.1:0-1605 GCA_034715975.1 Candidatus Bipolaricaulota bacterium
ACGCCGTTATGGGAAGGAGTATCTGCCTGAAATGGCCGATCCGCACGCAACAAAGTACAAGCCATTTCTGGTGAAGGACGGAGAGGATTTCGGTGCGGTGGTCGATTCGGTTGGCGTATGCAAGTCCGGCGGAACCTTCGTTATGGCCGAGATCTACTGGCCTGAGATCGCGAAAGGTTTGACCTATACCACGGGGATCGAATTCAGCGCTGGCGATCTCAAGACAATCGGGGAGCGGATCTATAACATGATGCGCGCCTACAACGCGATTCACGGGATCACGCGAGCGGATGATCGCCTTCCACGCCGGTTCACCGAGGAGCCCTCGCCCTCTGCTGGAGCAAAGGGAGAGATCGCTCATGCGGAGGATATGCTCGATGAATACTACGACCTGCGCGGTTGGGACAAGAAGCGCGGTTGGCCCACGAAGGACACCTTGGAAAGGCTTGGTCTCTCTCAGGTGGCCAAGCGGCTGAAGGGGTTAGAGGATGGCTGAACGTCTCGTTCTCAGCGGAGCGCTCCTTCCCTCTACTGAAGAACCATTGAAAGAGGGTTGGGGGGTGGCGATCGATGGGACAATGATCACCGCAGTCGGTCCGAACGATGAGCTGCGCGCCGCACGTCCAAATGTTGAGGTGATCGATGCGACCGATCTTCTCCTCATGCCCGGGTTTGTGAATGCACACATGCACTCTTACGGCCTCCTTGCTCACGGTATTCCGGTCGATGCGTCATCGGTGGGCTTCTATGAATTCCTGAGCGACTCTTGGTGGCCACAGGTAGAGAATCAACTTGACCACGAGATGATCGCTGCCGCGTCTCGGCTAGCGTGCGGGAGGATGATCCAGTCCGGGTTCACCAGTTTCTGCGACATTTTGGAGGCGCCAAATTGCCTCCCTGGGGCACTCGAAGTGGAAGCACAGGTTCTAAGAGATGCAGGCCTTCGTGCAGTCCTGTCAATTGAGGCGTCGGAGCGGCTGGGAAGAGAACTGGGAGAAGAAGCGATCGCGGAGAACGCACGATTTGCCGAAAGGCACGCGGCCGATCCACTCGTTAGTGGGATGATGTGTATCCACACGAGCTTCACCTGCTCGGAAGGGTTCGTTAAGCGTGCTAAGAAGATCGCCGATGAACTTGGATGCGGAATTCATCTCCATCTCTCAGAAAGTCCGTATGAACCGGAGGTATGCCTCCAGAAACATGGTCTTCGGCCGGTGAAGTGGTACGATCGGCTCGGATTCTGGGATGGCTCAGTCCTTGCGTCTCAAGGGGTGGTGCTTGACTTAGAAGAGATCAATATCCTTGCCACGCATGGAGTGCGGCTTGCCCACATGCCGCTCAGCAACTGCGAAGTGGGGGGAGGAATCGCGCCGGTTCCGGATATGATCTCACGCGGGATACGGCCGGGACTCGGTACGGATGGCTATATCAACGATTCATTCGAGGTGATGCGCGCGGCGTTCCTGATTCATAAGGGTGCATTGCGCGACCCGCAAGTGATGCCGGCAAAGACAGTCTTTGCTATGGGCACATCCTGGGGAGCGGAGGAGATAGGTTTTCGACGTACGCGCGCCCATTCGACCCTTGAAGTTGCGAGCGGTGCTT
>JAYEFP010000203.1:0-1604 GCA_034715975.1 Candidatus Bipolaricaulota bacterium
TCATGTGCGGTCAGTAAACGACGCTGGTCTGTTGACATGCTACCTCCAAGATTCCTTATCGATTGATTCTCCACCATGATCCACGAAGACAATCCATTGTACGACGAACGCTCGTTCGCGCACAGGCCAAACCTTCCTTATGCGCATGAAGCTACCTCCATGCGCTTCCCATCACCTTTCACACAGCACTAATAACGCCTCTTTATCGTTTCAAGAGGGCAACGATCCTGGCTGCCAATGACAAAAACCTGTCCTCTCGCCCGTTCGCTTTGCTCAGCTCAAGGCCTGCCTGTACGTGCCCGCAGGCAGGCCTGCGCCTCTGCGCGAGAATGCTCTTGACGTTCCGTTTTCTCATCACTTGTCACTCATTACCTCTCACCGCTTCATGCCTCTGTGAGAAGGAACAAAGACGGACACTTTGATTCGTGCAAGATTCGGGACAGGCACCTTTTCTCTTTCCGTCCGCGGGGAGAAAACGAGCCAGTCCCTCCGCTGTTCTCTGCGCCTGCCTGTGCCGGCGCCTGTCTGCGTCCGAAGGACAGGCAGGAGGCAGACAGATCTCTGCGCGAGGATGCTCTTGATCTCTCTCATCACTCGTAACTCATGCCCCATCACTCATCACGGTTTTTCGCCGGTCAGAGGAATGTACTAAGATGGTGATGCGTTTCCCGTCTTGGCTGGTCACTCGTGGCGCAATGCGCAATCGCACGTAGTTACAATGGATCGAATCTACCAGACGCAAGTCTACAAGAGGGGTGAGTAATCGTGAACGCTGACATGGGAAAACTGGCAATAATCGCAGCGATATTTGGTGTATTGCTGCTCGGAGGGCTGTACATAAACCAACAACAGGCACCTGAGCCCGCACCTCAACCGGTAGTAGAACAGCCGGTTGTGGAAGAAGCACCCGTTGCCCCGCAGCTCTCACTGGAGATGCTTGGACCGGTCTATTCGGAGAAAGCGGTGTACAGTGACGATCTGATCCGCATATCGTTCAAGACGCCACTCACCGAGAATGGAATTGAGAGCTCCCTTCCGTTCTGGCTGCACAACACATCCGGTGATGTGATCACCGTTCTGTGGGATCGCTGCTCACTTCAGCTTCCCTCCGGAAACACGGTCAATATCGTCAACAAAGGGCCCAAAGACGGGGTCAAACTCCCACTCGCCGGTCGGATGATCTCCATCGCAGCAGGAGCAGACCTGTTCGATACGATCGTCCCGATCTCAGAGGTCTCTGAGGCCGATACAGCCTGGGCGCTCACTACCGATGTCCTCAATCAAGGGCCGTTCCAATTTGTGCTTGCCCTGGAAGTGGGTGGAGATTGCGCTCCACAGCAGATCAAGTTCTACACGTTCCAATTCATCATACGCTAGGAGGCGGAACGTACGCCACCAGCGCTGAGGCGACGACACATGGACATTCGACATTGAGTATTCCCGAATAGTCGGAAAGGGAGAATGACAGAATCTCAAACGCCGCGTCGTCCCCGATATACTTGGCAATAACAGGAAGGATATAGCGCTGATCGCTTTGCAGGATTTCGATGGAGCTGCGAAAGGCTCCATCGAGATCCTGTTTGCTTATCGCGAGCGCGAGTGTC
>JAYEFP010000204.1:0-5926 GCA_034715975.1 Candidatus Bipolaricaulota bacterium
ACATTCGCAACCGGTTCGAGGGATATACGCTTCTTGCCTACAAAGCTGAAACAGTGGGCATGGATACTGACAAGTGTAAACTGAGCGCTGAAGAAAGGACCCGAGAGTGGGGCTGCAGGACGAAATTAACGGTCAAGTTTCCCGATGCCGGCGAATTGGAGAACTTCAGGGAGAACTTCAACGGCCACCACAGGATAGTTATGTATGGCGATTGGGTGAAAAAACTCAGGATTGCCGCGAGGTTCTTGGGCATACGGTTTGTAAATAAGCCATATCTTAGGCCTTGATCAATGCCTCTCTTAATTCTTACATGCTATGAGCCTGTCCGACAAACCACCTTGCTTCTCCCATACCAGATGAGTATAGTATGTTTATCTAATGGTGTTGGAGGGACGTGTAATGGCATACAACTTTCTACCATACGATGAACAGCAGCTGTATCTACTTCCGGCATCAATTGTGGAGTGGGTGCGAGATGACAGCTTAGCGCGGTTTGTGGGGGAGACAGTGGAGCTGTTAGAGCAGCGGGGTCAGCTTGAGGGATTCTACGAAGGTTACCGCAGGGACGGGTGGGGACATCCGGCGTACCATCCGCGGATGTTGGTGAAGGTATTGGTATACGGGCATTGCGTAGGAGTAACGAGTTCGCGCAAGCTAGCAGCGGGATGCGAGAACGATGTAGCATTGAGGTACCTGACAGCAAACCAACAACCGGACTTTCGGACGATCTCTGACTTTCGCAAGGATCATCTTTCAGCATTGGAAGATCTGTTTGTCGAGGTACTCGGGTTGTGCATAGAGGCAGGGTTAGTGAAGCTGGGGCGGGTGGCACTGGATGGGCGGAAGGTAGCGGGGAATGCGTCATTGGATCAGAACAGGAACGAGGAATGGTTGCAGGAAGAGGTAGCAAAGCTACTAGCCGAGGCGGAGCGAGTAGACGCGGAGGAGGACGCGCAGTACGGGAAGGAGCGGCGAGGTGATGAGTTACCGCAGGGACTGCGCACACGAGAGGAGCGGAAGGCACGGCTGGAGGCAGCGTTCGCGCGGATCGAGGACAAGAAGCGTCAAGCAGCTGAGAAGCAACAGCGAAGGATTGAGGAACGGAGAAGAGAGGAAGCACAGAGCGGTAAGAAGAAGCGAGGGCGCAAACCGAAGGAACCTGAGACAGCGGCGATGGAGGCGAAGGAGAAGACGAAAGCGAACGTTACGGATCCGGAGAGTCGCATCCTGAAGACACGGCGGGGGTGGGTGCAGGGGTTCAATGGGCAGGCGGCAGCTGATTGTGAGAGTCAAGTGATTGTGGCGCAGGACCTGACGCAGGAGGAGAACGACGTAAGACAGTTAGGACCGATGCTAAACAGATGTGAGGAGCAGGCGGGGAGGCGACCCGATGAGCTGTTGGCAGATGCGGGATACTGGAGTGAGGAGAACGCGAAGCTGGGGAGTGAGGAGACGGAGCTATTCATTGCCACGACGAAGGACTGGAAGCAGCGCAAGGCGATGAGGGAGGCACCACCGCCACGAGGACGGATTCCTAACGGGTTGTCGGCAAGAGGGCGAATGGAGCGGAAGCTATTGACGAAACGAGGGCGTGAGGCATACAAACAACGTGGGTCGACGATTGAAGCGGTGTTTGGGCAAATGGTGATGCGGGGGTTGGTCCGGTTCATGTTACGCGGGTCAAAGAAAGTGCGTGCCGAGTGGTCATTATGGTGTACGACACACAACCTGTTGAAACTATGGCGGAGTGGGTGGAGAGCGAGCCAAGCAGTGGTAGAATGAGGTGGCATTGGTAGGTGTACCGTAAAGAGTGCGCATGCGCCGCCGATGACGGGTACACCTGACCTAGCGAGAGGGAAAGAGGCTGCTGCGCCTTCCTGGTCAAAGGTTCACGATGGACGGAGAAGACGCGAGCGAAAACGACTTACCTTTGCCAAAGTTGTTGAACGATTGTCAGACAGGCTCTATGAGAAGTAACATAGCCTGTCACCGGAGAGGCAACGGTTTATCTCGCGGCGCTCTTGGAGAGCTTATGTAGAGCGCTCTCTTTGGTGCTTTGGCCCTTCTGAGCGGAAGTGTGATATGAGTATTGCGAACAAAGGAGAGATGAAACGGCGGCCAACTCATCCTGGCGAGATGCTGCATGAAGACTTCCTGCCCGACTACGGGCTCACGGTTTCCGGTCTCGCTGAAGCTGTAGGTGTTTCTCGCCGATCGATCAACGAGTTGCTGCGGGAACGCCGGGCTGTCAGTCCCGAGATGGCGCTGCGCTTCTCGCGCCTCTTCGGCAATTCGCCGGAGTTCTGGCTGAACGCACAGCGAGCGGTGGACCTGTGGGAGGCAGCGCAGGCTATGAAAGAGGACGTCGAACGTATCAGGTCTCTGAGTGTCGCATAACAGAGGCTTCAGCATACAGGCTTCGTCGGTAGATGACGCTGCGGACGTTAACTCGCGTTCTGCGCGGGAAACTGCGGCGATACTAATCAATGATGCGACGCCTGACTCTTTGACAACAACGAAGAGGGCTACGATTGCTTTCTCTTCTGTAGTTTGGCCCAGGTGTCGCGCAGGGTAACGGTGCGGTTGAATACAGGATTCTCAGGAGTTGAGTCTGGATCGACGCAGAAGTAGCCCTTGCGCTCGAATTGGAAGCGATCACCTGGCATCACATTCCCGAGATCTGGCTCAATCTTGCACCCCTTGAGAACAACAAGCGAGTTCGGATTGATGCCATTCAGCCAATCGTCTCCCTCTTGCACATCGAGCGGATTCTCCTTGGTGAACAGGTGATCGTAGAGTCGCACTTCAGCATTGATTGCGTGCTGCGCTGACACCCAATGCAGTGTCGCCTTCACCCTGCGGCCATCGGGGGCATCGCCGCCGCGGGTGGCTGGATCATACGTGCAGCGGAGCTCCACAATCTCTCCTGTCTCGTCCTTGATTACATCGGTGCAGGTGATGAAGTAGGCGTAGCGCAAGCGTACCTCCCGTCCGGGGGTGAGGCGGTAGAACTTCTTCGGCGGGTCCTCCATAAAGTCCTCTCGCTCGATGTACAGCTCGCGGGAGAAGGGGACCTGGCGAGTCCCGGCGGATTCATCCTCGGGATTGTTGATCGCCGTCAACTCTTCTACTTGCGCCTCTGGGTAGTTGGTGATGACGATCTTCAGCGGATCGAGCACGGCCATCCTTCGCTGCGCGCGCTTGTTTAGATCCTGTCGTAAGCAGTACTCGAGAAAGGCGGCGTCCACAAATCCGTCGGATTTTGTCACCCCGATTCCGTGTATGAAGTCCCAAATCGCCTTGGGGGTAAAACCGCGTCGGCGCAGGCCGCGCAGCGTCGGCATGCGTGGATCATCCCATCCGTTGACGTGCCCCTCCTCGACGAGCTGCCGCAGCTTGCGCTTGCTCATCACCGTGTGCGCCAGGTTGAGGCGACCGTACTCGATCTGCCGTGGGCAATTGACAATTGGGAGTTGATCAAGGAACCAGTTGTACAGCGGACGGTGGTTTTCAAATTCCAGGCTGCATGTAGAGTGCGTGATCCCCTCGATGGCATCGGATTGACCGTGCGTCCAGTCGTATGTGGGGTAGATGCACCATGTGTCACCCTGGCGGTGATGCGTGGCACGCAGGATGCGGTACATCACCGGATCGCGCATGTTCAGGTTGGGATGAGCCATGTCGATCTTGGCACGCAGGGTCTTCGCCCCATCCGGGAACTCACCAGCGCGCATCCGCCGGAACAGGTCGAGGTTCTCATCCACGCTGCGGTTCCGATACGGGCTGTCCTTCCCAGGAGGCGTGATGGTCTTGTCATTCTCGTGGATCGCTCGACCGCGGTACTCGCTGATCTTTTCCGCGGAGAGATCGCACACGTACGCCTTCCCCTCCTTGATCAGGTACTCGGCCCACTCGTAGAGCTGCTCGAAGTAGTCTGAGGCGAAAAGGAGACGATCCTCCCAGTCGACACCGAGCCAGTGCATATCCTCTATGATCGCATCGACGAACTGCTGCTCCTCGGCGGTAGGGTTGGTGTCGTCAAAGCGTAGGTTGAACTTGCCGTTGAAGTCCTGAGCGATGCCGTAGGCGAGCAAAAACCCCTTGGCGTGGCCGATGTGGATGTAGCCGTTCGGCTCCGGCGGCCAACGCGTGTGCACGTGTCCGTCGTTCTTCCCATCGGCGACGTCCTGCGTCACGATCTGACGGATAAAATCGACGTGCTCCACTTTCGGTTTATTCGTATCGGTATCTGGTTTGCTGCCATGTGGTCTATCGTCTGTCATATCGTCCTCACTTTTAGGCTTGCCTTAAGATACCCAAACTACCGCTACTGTGCCAGTGTGCGAGGCGCGATTCGCGCAATCTACTACGAGTGCTTTGGGAGTGAGCGGCGGTGATCCCTGTTACAGACCGGAAGGGGCAAAGGCGGGTACACTATCCCGAGGAGTAGATTATCACTTGTACTGAACTAAACTGGAGAGTGACCGACATTGTCTACGAAAACAGTTCGCCGTCTTGTGCTGGGGTTGATGTTCTTGTGTCTTGCGTTTCTTGGGGTGTTGGGTGTTGCTCAAACCCCTGCAAGCTCGGATCTATTGGTGGTGCGCACTATCTCCACCGCGTGTGCTCTCCCTGAGAGCGTGTTTCTGGTAACGCTGCATGTTGAAGTGGGGGAGGACCTGCAAGGTGTGGGGATCGAAGAGACGCTTCCTTACGGCTGGAAGATTCATCCATTGGAGAATGACGGAGCTGCGTTCAAGCGATCTCAATCGCAGTGGACGTTTAGCGGGAAGATCAAAGCGGGATCAAAGATCGATATCTGCTACGAAGTCACCATCCCCGCAACCGAGAAGCTGTACGCTGATACATTGCCGGAGTGCTTCTCCATAACCGGGATTTTTCAGAGCAAAGTCCCCGCATTCGAGACTACAGTGACCGGTGACTCGGATATAGAGGTAGTGTCGTCTCTTCCTGTCATGAGTGCGATCGCCCATCTCGTTCCGGCAAGCGCGAAGCGCCTAGTGGATATGGTAGACCTCCGCCTTGGGCAGAAGATCACGCGCGAACAGTTTGCCCGGGCAATGGATCTGTGGAGGACGGATGGGGTGATTCCCTCCACCGGAGGTGAGACGATCGATCTTACGCTCATGGAGGAGATCGTCTCCTACTACGAGACGTGCACTCCAGTCGACGAATTCCTCCCACTAGCAGAGGATTCTGCGTTGCAGGCGGTGCGGACGATCACGACATTCCTTCCTAGCGATACGGTCTTGCTCCCCAATGGCTGCCTAGATCCGGGGATTCAGGCGCGACAGCTCGTCGTCACGGTGGAGGTGACCGCTGAACACGATGCCTACGGTGCGGGGTTGAGAGAGTGGTTCCCCACTGGATGGCATGTCACCCCGTTGAAGAATGACGGGTTCGTGTATCGCCCCTCACACGCGGAGTGGATATACCCTGAACGGTTGGCCGCGGGGGAGAAGAGAACGATCGTCTACCAGGTTGAGACCGCACCCACGCCGCCCGAGGGGATGGACTGCGAGGTTGGCTGTTGTGGACAGGATACAAGGATCGTCGGCACGATCTCCGCGGCACTTGGCTGCGGCGAGCACGACGTCACTGGCGAAGACACGGTCCACATCTGGCAATGCCTGCCTGTGATCCTCGCCATATCGCGTTGGGATGCCTCGGACGATTCCTTGGATGTCACGCTGTCGAACAACATATCGTTCCCGCAGGTGCAGCGCGCTGTCGCCTTCTGGCAGCAGAGTGCAGCGGTGCCGTACACGTGCGATTACACCGTAGGCTACGAGACGCTGAAGACGATCGTTGCGCACTGGCTTACAGGAACGCCCGTAACGGAGGCTCTGCCGGGGCGAGAACCGACGACGACACCAAGGAGAGCGGCGCCTGGATCGTACAAGTG
>JAYEFP010000205.1:0-21042 GCA_034715975.1 Candidatus Bipolaricaulota bacterium
TTTGCCATCGTGTTCTGACAGACAGGACGCCAAGTGGAAGACTGGCAACCAAAGGCAAGAAGTAGCTAGTCTTTCTTAGCGGTCTTGGCGGCTTGAGAGAGCATAGCGAACGGGCGTGAGAAAAGCTTGTGGCTCTTGCCGGAGTACAAGAAACGACCGCGGGAAGAGAGAGTATCATGACAAGTGTATCAGTAGTTGTGCCGGCGCGAAACGAAGAGGAGTTACTCCCTCGGTGTTTATCTGCCCTGCGCCAGCAGCAATTCGATGACTTCGAGATCGTCGTTGTTGATTCGGCATCCACTGATCGCACACGGCAGGTAGCACAGTCATTCGGAGCACGCGTGATACGCGTGGAAGAGCCAGGTGTTGGGCGCGCACGACAGGCGGGGTTTGAAGCGGCAACAGGGGACATCATTGTCTCCACCGACGCAGACGCGATCAGCAAGCCTGATTGGCTGCAGCAAACCGTCGTTCCATTCACAAATCCCCTGGTAATCGCAACTTTTGGGAGCATCGAACTCACCGGACAGAGGATTTGGACACGTCTCGGGTATGCCATCTTTTCAGGGTTCCAAGCCGTGAATCTGCGAGTTGGACGCCCGTTGTTTTGCGGACCCAACTTCGCGGTAAGGAAGAATACGTTTCTCGATGTTGATGGTTTCAAAGTGAATGGTGAATTCCCAGATGAAGCAGAGGATGTACAGCTTGCTCAGAAACTCAAGAAAAGAGGGAAGATCGTGTTCCTGCCTGGCAACAAGGTAATCGTGTCTTCTCGCCACCTGGACAAGGGACAGGGACTACGCTATACCGGGCACCACCTAGGCGTATATCTGAAGGTGTGTTGGCTTGGCTCTGCCATACAAGAAACGTCTCGACGGTTGCATCTTGATCACAGGTCTCGATAGTTAAACGCTAATATCGAGCTTCCAGCCTCTCCTTTCGCCTACTCGTTATCACCGCTAAGAAGTCGCTGAGAACTGATCCGTATTCTTGTTCTCTCTGTGTTCTTCGTAGTGAAATGATCCTTGGAGCTTCGTTCTTGCTCTCTGCCCGGTTCCAACGCTTTGCTCTCCGTCTTCGCGCCTCCGCGCGAGGCCAGCTCTTGCTTCGAGTTCCGACTTCTGAGTTCCAATCGCTATGCTTAGCACGCTGTAAAAGATCCACGACGGGATCGCTTCTGAGTCAACTCACCGACCGTTTCCTACTTGCAGTCTCCAAATGCTGCAAGAATCGAAGCACATCACAAGGTGCAGCAAGACGAAACTGAGCTGCTGTATTCGGGGTCGTGTTCTCCGTTACGATGATCGGGTAGCTATACTCCTCGTCTTTAAGCACAGCAAACGCGTCTTCGTCTGTCGTATCGTCACCAATGTATATAGTCAGGGGCGGTGGAATATCGGCCAATCTGCTCCGCTCACGGATTGCCTTCAGCGCTTCTCCCTTATTTGGACCTTTGGGACGCACTTCGATCACTCTGTCTCCCCACAGAAGCTCCACATCGGGCATGGAGTCCCAACCGAACCGGTGAGCCTGAAGAGAAAATCGGTTGTGTATCTCTTCATCTGGGCCTGGATATCGGCGATAGTGCAATGCAACAGCGTATTTCTTGTCCTCCACGAGGACTCCGTCGTAGGTGGCTGCCAGCTCTGCCAGATGTGATTTGATCTGCGCCATCACCGGCAGTAGGGCTTCCGCTTTGGGCCAGATGTACTCCTCGCCGTCGGAGAAACTGATCTCCATACCATGAAGGCCTGCTTTGATGAGGTTGGAAACGGGGAGAAGCCTGTCTAGATCTTTCAGTGGCCGTCCGCTGATTACGGCAGCCTCAACAGTAAGATATCGTGACAACCGCGATAGTACACCGAGTACAGTAGATGGCGTGGCTGTCTGCTCCGGAGTAGGGAAGAAGGGAACTAGTGTACCGTCGTAGTCCGTGCACAGAAGAATCCGGGGCGCCCGGTGCGCTAAGCGAAGGAACGGCTCAAGGTGTTCACTTAGGAGAAGATCGGGCAGCACGTCGAGGACCCTAGCTAGGCAACCGCGAGTGGAGGCTAAGCTCCCACTCATCAAGAAAGCGATCGCACCACCAGTGAACGTCCATTTGGCATAGTTTCTTCTTCATCCTGACAAACTCTTTCTTCTGCTTGGCTTCTGGGTTTTCCAATGCCCGAAGTAGAGCCTTGACTACGTTTTCGGTGTCGTAAGGATTGACTTGGATGGCTTCGGTAAGCGTGTCCGCCGCGCCAGCGAATTCCGACAGAATGAGTGTCCCGTTGTCGCGCGTTGCTACATATTCTTTGGCCACCAGGTTCATCCCATCGATGAGAGGTGTGATGAGAGCAACGTCAGCCGCAAGGTAGTAGGGAATGAGATCTTGTTGCGGAAGGTACTGGTAGAAGTAACGTATTGGCATCCATTCTTCTCGCTGAAACTCGCCGTTAACCTGTCCGACGCGGCGCTCGATATCTCTTCTCATCCGCTGATACTCCGGGACTTCGCCCCGGCTCGGGGAGATGCGCTGAATGAACGTCACCCTTCCTCGATACTCCGGATGCTCCTCGAAAAAGAGCGAAATAGCGTCTATCCGCTTATCGATCCCCTTTGTATAGTCTAGCCGATCAACGCTGAGGATCAGTCGCTCGGTGTTGAAGCTCTCGATAAGTTGAGAGGCCTTCTCCTTTTGTGCCTGTGTGGGCTTAAAGAAGGAGACATCGACTCCCAAAGGAATGGCTCGAACTGTAGCCTTATGATCGCCGGTGCTCGCCACGCTCTTGTACGTGTTGACCGTACCACCAATCTTGTTTACGGAATCGAAGAAGTTGTGAACCAGCCAGGGTGTGTGGAAACCCACGAAATCGGCTCCCAGCAACCCTTTGATGATCTCTTCCCTCCAAGGGAGGATGCCCACGGCCTCCCAGGATGGCCATGGGATATGCCAAAACAGACCGATGCGAGCTTTGGGCCTTGCCTCACGGATCATCCGCGGAACGAGGGCAAGTTGGTAGTCATGGACCCAGACCCTATCCTCGGGCTGGAGGATATCAAGCACTGCGTCGGCGTAGCGCCGGTTAACACGTCGGTAGATCTCCCAGTGGTCTCTGTCAAAGCTTGCCCTGCTACTAAAACTATGGCAGATAGGCCACAGCGTCTCGTTGGCAAAACCGAAGTAGAACCCGTTCTTTTCTTCTTCAGACAGGGCTAGCCGTCGCAGGATGTACCCGTCGTCTTCGTTCGGAACAGTAATTTGACTCTGTTCATCGGTAACTTCAAAGTCAGCGTCCCCTCTGCCCCAAGCTATCCAGACATTGTTTGTGCCACGCATCATGGGATCGAGTCCGGTGGTGAGCCCACCGGGTAGCTTCTCTTGAAGGATCGTGTTGCCATCATGGACATGCCGATACGGCTCAGCGTTGGAGACAATGATGAGCCGATCGCTGGGGATAATATTGGCTGAATCCTGGTACTCGGACAAAGCGATCACCTCTCCGCTGGTAAGATACATATCAGCCACTAGAAGTATGCTAGTACATCAAGCTACCAACATCAAACGCTATTGAGATCTGCAATTCTCACAAAGCCAGGAAAACCGGATTGGCGCCCGTGTCGAGGGATGAAGCACACTCTACAAAGGCGATAACAACTGCTCAATGGCACGGGCACTGGCATGCAACCTGCAATACAAGACCTCCCCGGTTTCCAGCAGGAAGAGATAGCGACCTCTTCGACGGGTCACAGTAATTACGCTAGTTGACTGAAAGACCAACGATGTTTCCTAACACCTGCGTCACACTAGTGGATACTATCGCGGAACTAAAGGGCAGAGGGAGGAGGAAACGTGTTGCATGGACTGGCAGCTATTTGCCACGAAGCTGGAAACGGCGGATACATCGGAAGTCACTGTCCTAAACAATCACGCGCCTCCTCTCTACTCGGCGCCTGCCTGTCCTTCGGACGCAGACAGGTCCTTCGTGGTGAAACAGTCTTGTACCTCTGTAAGAGTCTTGGCGTTTGATCCTGTCTTGTCAGGCACCCACTTGAAATGATAAAGGGCCCCTTTATCGGGTTGGTTGACAGTAAAACGAACGTTCGTTATACTTTGGTATTATGAACGATCAACCACGACTGGAAGAGAGGATTACGAAAGCTGCCGAACGGCTTTTCGCACAAGAAGGATTTGCTGCAACCGGAATGCGAGCAATCGCCCAGCTTGCCAAGGTTTCGATTGGTGCAATCTACCATCACTTTTCAGGGAAAGAGGAGATCCTGGAACAAATCGTGAGGGAGGAGATTGAGCGCCGTCAAGAATTTCTGGAGGGGCTACGCCAGCGTGGATTGCCTCTCAAGGAACAGATCCAAGGGCTAGTCAAAATGCATTTTACCCTTCTCCAGGAACGAAGCGACGTTGCGCGCCTCTTCTTTCGCGAGAGGTTCGATCCCAGCTCCTCATTGGGGACCAAGATTCAGGATCTCTATGGCAACGTGGCTAGCTACGTTGCCGAGATCATCAAGCAAGGGATCACGGCAGGAGAGATCCGGCCTTGTTCGCCGCTCCTGACCGCCTACGAGATACTGGGGATGGTAGAGACAGTAAGCCTGAGAGCGCTGGGAGAAGATGAGACTGCGGCAAAGTTCAGAAACGAGGGGCCACAGGAACTCGCGACTTCTCTTTGGCTGTGGCTGCTCATTGATCGGGAAGGGGAGAGGGCACATGCGTAGTATCGTCGTAGTTCATGATCTTCGGTTTGACCTGCAGGTAGAAGCTGGGACATAGTTAAGGGGCAAAGAACTTACGAAACAAAGGAGGCACAAGATGTTTGATCTAACAAGAAAGGCCATTCTCACAAGCGTCGGGCTTGGTTTGATCGCCAAGGACAAGATCGATGAGGTCGTAGAGAAAATTCGTGAAGAGAATAAGCTCACCGAGGAGGAGAGCAGAAAGCTTGCAAAGGAACTACTCGATCAATCGGAAGAGGCGAGGAAGAATCTCGAAGAAGAGGTGAAAAAGACGGTGGGGGATGCTCTGGAAAAGCTTGATGTCCCTTCCCGGAAGGATCTCGAAGACCTGGAAACCCGGATCGAGAAGCTAGAAGGGCAGATGGACATTGATAAGTAGGGCTTATCAACGTTCGCACTATAAGGGCACGGCATGTTTCTGCAATTGCAAATCTGGGGGATGAGCGACCGCTCATCCCTCGTTTGCTTGTTTTATCGGTTTGATCGTAGGATGGATGGATCATGAGACATAGGATAGGCTCTTTGAGCCGCACGTATCGCCACATCAACCGCTACCGAGAGATCATTCGAGTGCTGGTAAAGCACGGTTTTGGCGACCTCATTACACGCACTAACCTCGAACGGTACATCGATCGTGGAAGGAAGCTTCTCCCAGGGCGGAGTGATACAGAGATCGCCTCCCTTTCTCGCTGGGAACGAATCAGGATGGTACTGGAGGAGCTCGGTCCAACATTCATCAAATTTGGCCAAATCATGAGCAACAGGCCGGATCTGGTACCGCAGGAACTGATCGCCGAGTTGCAGAAGCTCCAGAGCGATGTTCCTCCGTTCTCAGAGGAGGAGGCGCGGAATCTCATCGAAGAGGAACTCGGCAGGCCCGTCTCTGAGATCTTCGCGGAGTATTCGCCCACCCCTATCGCTTCAGCTTCCATAGCGCAGGTTCACAGAGCCTCCTTGCTAGACGGGAAAAAGGTGGCAATCAAGGTACAACGCCCGGGAATCGAGCAGATCATCAAAACCGATCTAGAAATCATGTTCGATCTGGCCACGCTTATGGAGAGGCATATCCAGGAGATGGATATCCTGCACCCTGTCTCCGTTGTTAAAGAGTTCGAGCGTTCAATCAAGAGAGAGATCGACTTTACCATCGAGGCGGCTGCAATTGAACGTTTCGGCAGAAACTTTCAAGGTGAAAGTACCATCTACGTGCCGAAGGTGTATCGCGATTACAGCACGCGCGGGGTCCTAACGATGGAGTTCATCGATGGCGTAAAAGCCTCCAGCGCGGAGGCGCTTATCAACGCGGGGCTCGATCCGAAGCTCCTCGCAAGCCGCGGGACGGACCTTGTCCTTAAGCAGGTTTTCGAACACGGCTTCTTTCACGCTGACCCTCATCCCGGGAATATGGTGGCTCTACCTGGGAATGTCGTCTGTTTCCTCGACTTCGGAATGATGGGTGGAATCTCACCTGGGCACCGAGAAGCCTTAAGCAACATCCTTGTCGGGATCGTTAACCAGGATGCGGCAAGCATAACCAAAACGGTCCTAAAGCTTGCGCGCAACCAGTACATCGAGGACGTCGAGCAACTGGAGTACGAGATATACGAATTACTGGAGCAGTACTCCTACCAATCGCTCAAGAGCGTGAACATGGGGGTGATGCTGAATCAGATGGTGGGCTTGGTCGTCAAGCACCGGTTGAAGATCCCTCCCAATTTCTACTTGCTCAGTAAGGCACTCATCACGATCGAAGGGGTTGGGAGAGTGTTGGACCCGGACTTCGATATGGTGAAGCACACTGAGCCGTTCGCAAAGAAGCTTCTGAGAGAGCGGTTGAACCCGCTTAAGCTGACAAAAGATCTCTATCTGTCAGCGATCGATCTCAGTATGCTGCTGCGCGACCTTCCTGCGCAGACGCGAGAGATCCTAACGCAGATAAAGGAAGGGAGAACAAGAATCGAGTTCGAACACAAGGGGCTCGACCCGATGCTCAAGACACACGAGCGGATCAGCAATCGCATCTCGTTTTCCATTGTGCTGTCCTCATTGATCGTCGGCTCCGCGCTGATAATGCGTGCAGACATTCCTCCCGAGGTCTACGGAGTCCCGATAATTGGTGCTCTAGGTTTCGTGGCCGCCGGCGTGATGGGGTTCTGGCTCCTCATATCGATCCTGCGTCACGGCAAGATGTGATGGCCCAGATACGTAGCAAACTTGTCCCTGAGGGGGAGAGCTCCAGGAGGCTCAGTATGAGAAGCAAATTGGATAGCGTGAAGATCGGGCTGGCACTGGCTTCGGGAGGAGCGCGCGGATCCGCCCATGCTGGTGTACTCAAGGTTCTCGAAGCGGAGGGCATTTCGGTCTCTGCTGTGACCGGTTCAAGCATTGGAGCAATGGTTGGTGGTGTCTATGCAGCCGGCGTTCCAATTGAGCGAATCGAACAGGAGTGGCTGAACACGAACCTTTCGAAAGTAGTGCGAAGCTTCCTTCCCACTTTCCCTCGCGCCGGACTGAGTTCCGGAGGGGAGCTGCGCAAGTATCTGCGGGAGTTGCTGGGCGATGCACGGATCGAGGAACTTCAGATTCCATTTGCGGCAATAGGGTGTGACTTCGATACAGGTGAAGCAGTAACTCTCGATCACGGATCACTTGTCGACACCATACGCGCTTCCGCCTCGATCCCGGGCATATTCCACCCCGTGCGCTGGGAAGGACATCTGTTGGTCGATGGAGGATTGGTGGAACCGTTGCCCGTGCAACTGTGCCGAAACTTCGACGTAGACATTGTCATCGGAGTTGATATCGTTCCTGCTCCATATCCCACTACCGCCGATCGGCGCAGTCTGTGGGATCGTTTGGGGCAAGGCCTCAAGGAAAGAGCGACAAACCAAACATGGATTCCCGGCAGCCTGACTGAACTGCTTGATGATGTATTCAAGGAGCAGACAGGAGAAGAAAGACCGCTTCCCGGTGTGTACAACGTGATCAACCAATCGGTAGCCATCTTCCAGCAGCAGATCCTGCATCTCAAACTCACCCTATGGCCGGCCGATTTGATCATTCATCCGGATCTTCCTCGCGGGCTTAACTACATGCGGGCAGCGGAAGGGATCCGTGCAGGAGAAGAAGCAATGCAGCGAGCAATTCCCGAGCTTCGTGCACTTATTGAGGAGAAGGCAGCGCATAAGGGAGCAGAGTAGTGATGCTCAACGCGCAGGTGCTCGTTGCATTGATCCTTGTCTGCTCTTAGAATCTCATTATGTGAGGTGTCCTGCAAATGCCAGAACAAGTCAAGCGTGAAATGAACAACCATATGGAACAGACGGTCGAGGTCCTCAAGTCCGCGCTGGCCAAGGTGCAGACTGGACGCGCCACTCCGGCGATGATCGAGGACGTTACGATCGACTACTACGGAGCCGCTACGCCATTGAAGCAAATGGCGACTATCGCTGCTCCGGACGCGAACCTCCTCGTTGTACAGCCCTACGATAAGACGCAGATCTCAGTTGTGGAGAAGGCAATCCTCACCGCCGATCTCGGACTTAATCCGGCGAGCGATGGCAAGGTCGTCCGCATAAAGGTTCCGAAGCTTTCCGAGGAGAGGCGCGCGGAGTTGACGAAGATCATCAAGGCCAGGGGAGAAGAGGCCAAAGTCGCCCTGCGCAACGTCCGCCGCGATGCCAATGACAAGTTCGAGAAGATGAAGGACGATGGAGACATCTCGGAAGATGACTATCATCGCTACCGCGACAAGACCGACGAAGCCGTGCGTGACTACTCGAAAAAGATCGATGATCTCATTGATGAAAAGGATAAGCAGCTACAGGTTATCTAGATCCATACTATTGATATGAACACTGGGAAGCAGGTCGATTTCGTCAGCCTATTTCGGCTGCCCAGTTTTCTCCTTGTCACTTCTGTCGCGGGGATTGTCCTTGACTCGCTTGGCATGGGGAGAGCGGCGATCGGACTCCTTATTGGGGTGTTTCTCTACGTTGCCAATTTGTTCTTCCTGTATGAAGCAGGCAAGTCACTGCTTAGCGCATCCTCGCGCCGCAACGGAAGGATGTCCGCAACGATGGCGAGCATTGGGCGGATGTTGTTCCTAGTGGTCTCATTGGCGTTTGTGTTCCGCATCGGACTTGTTGCCTTCATCAGTGCTTGTGGCGGCTTGTTGGCGGGACAGGTAAACTTGCAGTTGGTGCTTCTCATAGAAGGGAGGATCAGAAGAAGATGTTAGGACCCATAGGCAAGAAACTCATAGCACACGTATCGATCGGAGGCTTTTCTTTCAGCTTCGATCTTATCACGATCATCATGAGCTGGATCGTGATCGCCCTGTTGGTGATCTTTGCCCTCATACTGCACCGAAGCCTGCGCCAAGATGTGGATGAGAAGCCGAACCGTGTGCAGGCGCTGCTCGATGCGTTGATCGACCTCATCAAGGGGCAGTTGACATCGAGCTTCTCTTCGGACCAATTGGCGCGGGAGCTCTTCCCATTCATAGCCACTCTGTTCATGTTCATTCTGGTAAGCAATTGGATATCTATCATCCCTTACTTTGAGTCACCCACTAAAGACCTGAATGTCACACTCAGTTTCGGTCTGCTCGTCTTCTTCATGTCGCAGTTCTTTGCTATACGAAGGAAGGGAGTAGGCAAGTACTTCAAGGGATTCATCGAGCCATACCCGTTCATGCTTCCCCTGAACATCGTTAGCGAGATAGCCAAGCCACTCTCGCACTCGTTTCGTCTGTTTGGCAACATGTTTGGAGGAGCGATTATGCTTTCAATTATGTATATGTTCCCGATGACATCGTGGATTGTTCCTATCGGTCTCAATCTCTTTTATGGCCTGTTCCAGGGGATGATTCAGGCGTTTGTGTTTAGCATCCTTGCCGTAGCTTATATTAATGTAGCCGTAGAGACGTAGAAAGGAGGAGATATGCTTCAAGAGGCACAAAGTGTTGTAAGTCAGATTTCAGGAGCCGATATTGCCACCGCGGCAAAATACATCGCAGCCGGCATTTGCATGGGAATCGGAGCGATCGGCCCAGCAATCGGAGAGGGGAATGTAGCCGCGCATGCCCTGGACGGGATGGCCCGACAACCGGAGATGGAGGGTGCTCTTCTGCGAACGATGGTTCTGGGACAGGCGATCACCGAGTCGACCGGTATCTACTCGCTGTTGATCGCGATTGTCCTGCTGTTTGTAATCTAGGGAGGGTAGAGTGAATCTCGAGTGGGGGAGGGTCGTCAAGACCATCAACTGGACGTTCATCGCCAACCTCGTAAACTTCGCGATCCTGCTCTACCTGATGAAGCGCTTCCTGTTCAAACCGGCGCTTGCTTACCTTGATCGCCGTCGCGAGCAGATCGCATCGCACATGGAGGCAGCGCGCCAGAGCGAAGAGAAGGCGCAACAGCTTGCTACTCAGCGTGAGCAGGAGCTTTCAGTCGCGCGCGAACAGGCACATCGCACGCTGGAGGATGCACGCGCACGCGCCGAGGAGACAGTGTATGAAGCCAAGGGAACGGCACGCCAGGAGGGCGAGCGAATCATTGCCGAGGCGCAACGTCAGATTGAGCAGGAGCGTGAGCAGATGAAGGAAGACCTGCGTCGATCCTACGCTGAGATCGCCGTTCTTGGGGCGTCGCGCGTCTTGAATCGCGAGGTGAACCTATCGGATCACAAGCGGCTCCTTGATGAGCTTCTCTCAGAAGTCGATGACGAAGCGTTAAGGATGCAACAATGAGATCACAGGGAACCGCCCGCTGCTACGCCGAAGCGCTGTACAGACTCGCGGTAGAGGAGAACTGTGTGGAGGCGATCGACAACGACTACCACCTTGTCGTCGAGGAGATCAATGATGTCCCCGACTTCCTTCGATTTCTGACGCACCCGCTTGTTTCGCACGACGACAAGACGGCCCTCCTGAGAGAGGCGTTCCCGAATATTGCCGAGTACATGCACAACATGTTCTCGCTCCTTGTGCGCAACGGTCGCGAGGGCTACATCGACATGATCTATGATGAGTTTAAGAGACTGCGCGAAAGCAACGAAGGAATCGTACAGGTACGCGTGACGACGGTACAGAAACTCACTGCGAAGGATCGAGAGCGGCTCTCTGATCACCTGACAAAGAAACTAGGAGAACGGGTGAGGCTCGATGAACAAGTGGATAAGAAGCTCATTGGCGGCCTACGAATCGAGGTCGGTGGAAAGGTTATTGATGGGTCGTTGCGCGCAAGGCTCGATGAACTGAAGACGGTACTTGCAGGATAAAGGGGAAAACGAAAATGGCAGCACGCAAAGACGAGATTAGTGCAATCCTGAAGGAACAGATAAAGGGATTTCAATACGACCTCGACATGAATGAGGTCGGCGTTGTGGTCGAAGTGGGCGATGGGATTGCCCGTGTGTTCGGATTGCAGCGAGCGCTCGCTTCGGAGATCGTCGAGTTCCCAAACGACATCAGTGGCCTCGTCCTCAATCTGGAGGAGGAGAGCGTCGGTGTGGCCCTGTTCGGAGAGAGCGAGCTCGTGCAAGAGGGAGACGAAGTACGTCGCACCGGGCGCGTTCTAGAGACAACCGTAGGAGACAGTCTCCTCGGCCGAGTCGTCGACCCACTCGGCCGTCCGCTCGATGGGAAGGGTGAAATAGCCGCCGACGAACACCGCAAGGCAGACATTAAGGCTCCGGGTGTTGTTGAACGTCAACCGGTCGATACTCCGCTGCAGACAGGGCTGAAATCGATCGACGCCATGACTCCAATCGGCCGTGGACAGCGTGAGTTGATCATTGGAGATCGGCGCACGGGCAAGACTGCGATCGCCATCGATACAATCATCAACCAAAAGGGAACAGGGATGGCCTGCATCTACGTCGCGATCGGTCAGAAGACATCAACCGTAGCTCGCGTCGTCGATACGCTGGAGCGCCACGGAGCGATGGAGCACACCACCGTTGTCGTTGCAGATGCCAACTCTCCCTCCCCAATGCAGTACCTCGCCCCCTACGCCGGCTGCGCTATGGCCGAGTACTTCACGTACAACGGCAAGGACGCGTTCATCGTCTACGATGACCTCTCCAAGCACGCAGTCGCCTACCGTGAGATGGCCCTTCTCTTGCGGCGTCCGCCTGGACGCGAAGCCTATCCTGGTGACATCTTCTACACCCACTCGCGCCTGTTGGAGCGTGCGGTGCGTCTGTCCAAAGAACACGGAGGAGGATCGCTGACCGCGTTTCCGATCATCGAGACGAAGGCCGCCGATATTACGGCCTACATCCCGACGAACGTGATCTCTATCACAGACGGCCAGATCTACCTGGAGAGTGAGCTGTTCAACCAAGGCTTCCGACCGGCGATCAACGTCGGAAAGTCCGTCTCTCGCGTCGGTGGAGCGGCGCAGACGAAGGCGATGAAACAGATTGCCGGCGAACTGCGATTGGAACTCTCACAGTACCACGAGCTAGCAGCGTTTGCCGAGTTCTCCTCCGATCTTGATGAGGAATCAAAGGAGCAGCTTGCGCGCGGAGATCGATTGATGGAGATCCTCAAGCAAAAGCAGTACGAGCCAATGAGCGTCGAAGACCAAGTATTCGCTCTGTACGTCGCGGTGAAGAGCCATCTTGCAAACGTGAAGGTCTCGCTCGTCCGACGATTCGAGGAAGAATGGCTCAGGTTCCTGCATGCAGAGCACGGAGAGATTGTCACTGCCATGCACGATCGCATGGAGTTCACAGATGAGATCACGGCTAGCCTGGAGAAGGCAGTCAGCGAGTTCAAGGAACGTTTCGGAGGATAAGTGGCAGAGAACGTCCGCGAGATCAAAGCGCGCATAGGGAATATCGAGAACATCCGCCAGATCACCAAGGCAATGAACGCGATCGCTATGACCAGGGTGACTCGTATGAAGCGTCGCCTGGCGGCAGTGCAGCCGTATATGGAAGGGCTGGAGGGTGTGATCTCATCACTCGTCGGTCAGTATGCCGATCTCGCTTCCGCGCACCCGCTCGTTGCAAACAATGGATCGGAGGATGTGGGGATCCTCGTCCTGAATGCGGATCGCGGCCTGTGTGGAAGGTTCAAGGGAGACTTAAACCACAAAGCGGAGACGCTTGCTCAGGAGAAGTCGGGCACGGTACGCTTCCTCCTCGGTGGAGAGAAGGCCCGCGCCTACTTCGCGCGTCGCAGGGTGGAACCATTGCGGACCTACGTCCACTTCTACGAAGATCCGACACTGGTGATCGCACGCAAGATCGCATCGGACCTGATCTCCTTGTACAAGGAAGGCGCGTATGGTAGCCTCGTCGTTGTCTACATGCACTTCATCTCCGACCTCGCGCAGCGCCTGCGAGTGGAGAAGATACTGCCAATAACGGCGGAGGCAAGAGCAGGCGACGTAATCCTCGAACCAAACCCAACGCGCATGCTTGACATCGTGCTGCCCCTCTACCTGCAAGGAAAGGTGTTCCAAGCGTTGCTAGACACAAAGACGAGCGAGGATGCGATCCGTCGCCAGGCAATGAGCAGTGCCACTGACAACGCGGATGATCTATTGAAGAACCTCACCCGGTCGTACAATAAGGCGCGGCAACAGTCGATAACGCGCGAGATCTCAGACATTATGGGTGGAGCAGAGGCGCTGAGGAATTGAATGATCGGGAGATTGAATCATTGAGTGATGGAATCATTGAAAGATCGGATGATTGAGAGATTGAATGAATGGGGGACAAGCGATGGCAAATAAGAAGACTATAGGAAGGATCACCGAGATCAAAGGCCCGGTCATCGACGCACGCTTCGAGAAGGGAAAACTCCCACGTGTCAACGATGCGTTGCGCATTGTGCGCGAGGGCGAAAAGGATCTCATCCTCGAAGTGGCACAGCACTTGGGGGATGACGTTGTGCGTGCGATCGCCATGGACTCGACCGATGGCCTGGCGCGAGGGACAGAGGTCGAGAACACAGGTGGCCCGATAACCGTTCCGGTGGGACCGGAGACGCTGGGACGGATGCTCAATATCACCGGCGACCCAATCGACGAGCTTCCTGCGCCAGAGACGAAGAGTCGCTACTCTATTCATCGCAGCGCTCCTTCACTCATCGATCAGGAGACGGAGAGCGAAATCTTCGAGACGGGGATCAAGGTTGTCGACCTCCTCGCTCCGTTCCCAAAAGGGGGAAAAATCGGTCTATTCGGCGGCGCCGGCGTGGGAAAGACGGTTCTGATCATGGAACTCATTCGGTCGATCGCCTACGAACAGGCTGGCTACTCCGTCTTTGCTGGTGTTGGCGAACGCACGCGTGAGGGCAACGAACTCTACCTCGAGATGAAGGACGCCGACGTCCTCAAGAATACCGCCCTTGTTTATGGGCAGATGAATGAACCTCCCGGGGCACGCTTCCGTGTCGCCCTCACCGGAGTGACTCTAGCTGAGTACTTCCGCGACGAAGAGAGGAAGAACATCCTCCTGTTTGTGGACAACATCTTCCGCTTCGCACAGGCGGGAAGCGAAGTATCGGCGCTCCTTGGCCGGATGCCGTCGGAGGTTGGTTATCAGCCGACGCTTGCTACCGAGATGGGTGAGCTACAGGAACGAATCACCTCGACGAAGAAGGGATCGATCACCTCGGTACAAGCCATCTACGTACCGGCAGATGACCTTACCGACCCCGCACCGGCGACGGTCTTCTCCCACCTCGACGCGGCGATCACGCTCGACCGGAAGATCGTTGAGAAGGGGATCTACCCCGCTGTCGATCCACTGCAATCGAACTCAACGATGCTTGATCCGCACGTCATCTCGCACGAGCACTACCGTGTTGCGCAGGAGACACTGCAGATATTGCAGCGCTATGAGGATCTGCGCGATATCATCGCCATCATGGGGATGGACGAGCTCTCTGAAGAGGACAAGCTGGCCGTGCGCCGTGCGCGTAAGGTGCAGCGCTTCATGAGCCAGCCGTTCCACGTCGCTGAGCACTTCACCAACCGGCCGGGTGTGTACGTCAAGCTGGAGGACACGATTAAGGGATTCGCCATGATCATCGACGGCGAGCTGGACGATATGCCGGAGCAGGCGTTCTACATGACCGGATCGATCGACGAAGTTCTCGCACATGCTAAAGAGGCTACGGGATAATATTGAATGACTGAGAGATTGAGTGATTGAGTGATTTAGCAATTAGCCGATCACTCAATCACTAAGTCTCTCAATATGAAATCATGAAGCCACTGACATTGTTAGCTAAGAGGCTGAAGAAGCGCATGTTTCGCTACACGCCAGCGGGTTTTCCCGACCCCAAAGCGTGCGGCGCATTCTACGATGCCCGTGTTGGTCTCCTTTCCGGAGACGACATGATGGTTCTCGAATACTCTGGTATAGAGGCGCAGGAACATCTCTTCGCGCGAGCCACGAGGCTTCTCCCGCCAAGTGGTGATATCCTTGATCTTGGATGCGGCCTGGGGCACCTCATTCCCTACCTGGATGAGAAGCGCCTCACATACGCGGGGTATCACGGCATCGACGTCAGCTCGCGCATGATCGATGAGGCCAGCAAGCGATATTCTGGCAGGGACGAGGTGTCATTTGAGTGTCGCAACGTGCTGGAAGACCCACTTCTCTCCGCCAGCTTTGACACAGGTTACATCTTGAGCGTCCTCGGGTATCCGATCGGAGACGACCCCATGAAATCGATGATAGGCATTATCGAGAACGCGTTTGCCGCATGCCGTGCGGGAATCATCTTTTCACATTTGGCAAGTGGACGCAAGAAAGGCTTGAAATTCACGACCATCCCCGAAGAACTGGCCGCCCGCTGTGAGAGAGAGCTTGGAGCCAGAGTAGAAATCGATGACGATGGAGAGGACTTCACCTACCTCATCGCGCTTCGGCACTGAATGAAGTGACTTATCCGGAACAACCCGTCCGTCGTTCTTCGTTTTCTTTCCTTAGCGTTCTTTGCGTCTTTGCGTGAGGATGCCTTTCTTGAATCTACTGCGTCAACCTGGATGCTCTTTTTCCAAAGCTAGGAGCCGCTCTTTGCGCCACAACCCGCCACCGTAGCCGACGAGCTTCCCGTTCTTGCCGATAACGCGATGACAGGGGATGACGATCGAGATCGGGTTGTCACCATTGGCTCGCGCCACGGCACGAACTGCCGTTGGGCGACCGATACGCACCGCCTCCTCTTGGTACGAGATCGTCTCGCCGTATGGTATCGTGATCAATTCCTTCCACACGGCTTGCTGAAACGGTGTTCCCAACGCCACAACAATCAGATCAAATTCCTTCCTAGAACCGGCAAAGTATTCTTCTAACTGAATGGAGAGCGCATTAAGATGAGGATTCCCACCCGTTATTATTTCAGCCCGGAACAACTTTTGCAGTCTGCGTACTTGTTTCTCAATCCTGTCGTTATCAACAAACTCCAGCAGGCATATCCCATTGTCTGTTGCCCCAGCAAGCATTGTGCCAAGCGGCGTAGAGATCTCCGAGGACCTTATAACGGTGCGATCGCGGTCCTGGAGAACCGTATCCTTGCGTGATTGCGTGGCCATCATTTTCTCCTCGCTGCTCCTTGGCGTGTTGTACGATACACACAATGTAGCCGCTTCCTGGCGATGGAACAACCCGCAAGTCTTCCACAATGCACACCGTTCGGGAAACGTCCCGCTTGTCTTGGAACGCGGTTTACGGTCGCTACGCATGAGCGCGGCTGTTACAATGACCGGATCTTATCGGTAGAACCACGAGGGGGCAGGTTCAATGACCACTATTGCAATACTGCTTGCGACCGGAGCTGCAATTGCGTGGGCACTGGCAACGGTTCTCTCTAAACCAGCATTGCGCCACATGGACATGTTCTCCTATGGCGCCATCCGTCCTCTGTTTGCTCTCATGTTCGTCATCCCCTTTGGCCTTCTCACGTCCGGGTTTCAGTTTCCCGGCTGGACTCTTCTAGGTATCGCAACAGTGGCCGGCATCATCGATTCCTTCGTCGGCTCGATGCTCTTCTACTACACGGTGAACCGGGTCTCTGCACACGAGGCATTGTCCCTTGCTAACACCTCTCCGTTCTGGGGAGTTGTCACCTCTATTCTCATCCTCGGTGAGCGAACACAACCGATCCTGTTCATCGCCGCCTTGTTCGTTGTTGTCGGTGCGTTGTTCATCGTAAACCGGAGTGATGGAAAGTCGATGTTCCGCTTGAGTTGGAGTGCACTGCCAGCGCTGGGATCTGGGATCATATGGGGCTTTGTGGAGACGGTGCCGGCCAAGTACTGCCTCACCAATGGCATGTCCGTGATGACCTTTCAGCTTACACTGATTGTCTCTTCCGGTATCGCTTGGGGCATCGCTGCGTTTGTGCGATCGCGGCGTACTCCTCTTCGCTTTCCCCGTCGCGGCGTGACGCTTGCCTTCGTCACTGCTGTCCTGGGCTACGGCGTTGGGTGGATCCTGTGGCTCTCAGGAGTGAGCATAGTGCCGGCAAGCCTTCTCTCCCCCGTGCGTGGATCGATGACCTTGTTTACGTTCTTGTTCAGTGTAATCCTTCTACACGAGAGGCCGTCGCGCAGAGCGGCGTTGGGAGCGCTATTCGTCTTGTGCGGAGTCCTTCTCGTCTCCATCTTCGGTTCTGCATAAGCGCGATTGGCGACATGTCCCAGCACCTTAGTTAGTGTGGTGTTCGTCTCCGGTGATCAGGCCGTCAACCAATGTCACCAATCGGTTTACCCGATCTAGAAGACGCGAGTCATGCGTGGCAAAGAGGAAGGTCGCTCCCCGCTCTGCATTCAGCCGATGCATGAGGTCGATCAGCTGATGACTCGTCGTTGTATCGAGGTTAGCCGTTGGTTCGTCGGCAAGGACAATCGACGGCTCGGCAACGACTGCCCTTGCTACTGCGACGCGCTGTTGCTCTCCGCCGGAGATACGGTTCGGATACTGATCGGCGTACTGCTCGATTCCCAGTTCTGCTAGGATCTTACGTGCACGTTTGATTCTCTCTGCGCGCATAACGCCCTGCAATTCGAGGACGAACGCCGTGTTCTCCAGCACCGTCAGCACCGGGATCAGGTTGTATGCCTGGAAGACGAATCCGATGTTCGTCATCCGCAATTGAGCAAGTTGATCCTTGGATAGCCCGGAGAGAGCCACGCCTTCGAGGAAGATCTCTCCCGAGGTTGGCCGATCCAGCCCGCCGAGCAGATGCAGCAGCGTTGATTTCCCGGATCCGGATGGGCCGGCAACGGCGGTGAACTCTTTTTCGTGAAGCTCGATAGATACCCCATTGAGCGCGGGGGTCTCCACAGCCTCGGTCTTGTACGTCTTTCGTAGATCGATCGTTTGAATCAGTGCGTTATTCGACATATCTCATCGCCTCCACCGGTTCGAGCTTCGAGGCTCGATACGCCGGGAACCATGCCGCCAGGACAGCCACTCCGACCATCGCAACAGCAGAAATGACCACTTGGGGCCAGCTAATCATCATGTGCAACACCGGCTTCATGCCGACGACCTTCATGTAGTCGGCGAGATCGGCACCGGGAAGAGGAATGCCGCCGAATGCTTCCACAACCCAAGCCAAGGCTACACCGATGACGGCTCCATAGACCGCGCCAATGACGGCGATCAATCCCGCCTCGGTAAGGATCATGCGAATGACGCGCCATCGAGACGCACCGAGCGCGATGATCAGGCCCAGCTCGCGCGTACGCTCCATCACCGACAAGTACAGCGTGTTCAGCACGACAAGCGCACCAAGACCGAAGAAGATCACCGCGAAGATGATCATGACCGGTTGCAGAATGCCCATGTAGCCGCTTACCTGTGGAGCTAGCTCACGCCAATCCAACACCTCCAAATCGTCAGGCAGTAAGCTGTTCAGCTGAGCAGTGACGGCTTCGATCTTGGCGACGTCCCAGGGACCCTTTACATTATCAACTCTGACAACGACAGCGGTGGCAGCATCAGGGCTGCGAGCGAGCTGTCGTGCCGTGGTCAGGGTAGTGTGAATGATCGTTCGTCCCATCGCTGAGATCGGTGCACGATAGATACCGACGACGGGAACCTTGAGTGCACCAAGGCCGGTTTCGGGATGGGCACCTAGCAGGACAATCTCACCGCCTACGTCGACGTTTAACAGGGCGGCCAGCTCCTCTCCGATGACCGCGCCGCTCTGTCCTTTCTTCAGATAAGTTCCTTTGACGACCAAGTCGCCGATGGAGCTGATGGGCGCGATCTCCTCCGGCATGACGCCCTGAACGTAGATTGCCTGCGATCGATCAGCGACCGAGGCCAGTGCCGGCATGTCCAACCGAACGGTTCGCCACTCGATGCCGTCGATTTGGCCCAGATCAGCCAGGACCGATTCGGAATCATGCATTAGCGGAATCGCCGATCCCATGCCGTGTCGTTCGATATGTCGAATCTGGAGGTGCCCGGTATCAATGCGCGTGGCCGTCTCAAACATGTCAGACACGATGGAATTGCTAAGCCCGAACATGAACACGAGGAAATAAACGGGGATCAGCACAGCGAGAAGCGTAAGGATCGTGCGTCCCCGATTTCTCTTTAGGTGCCTGATGGCCGCCTTCATCAGTGATTCTCCCAACTATCAAAGGTATCAAGATTGAACAGCGACGCGTCAAGTTCAAGATCGAATTGCGGATCTTCTATTCGTTCGATCGTCTTATCACCATAGGCGTCTTCGATGACGATCGTGGTAGCGAATTTACGCCCACCAACCTCGATAACATCCGCAAAATCGGCCGTTTGCAGCACATCACCCCTTTGGTCGTAATAGATCAGTTTCTCTATCACGTAGTCGGCGGAAATCCAGATCTCAAGCTTGCCGTACACGACGGGAGCGTCCGGATGGGGAATCAGGGTCAAGAAGTAGCCAGACTCCGTAGACTCGGCCGTGGCGGCGTAGTCGTCGGACAGGGTCCCGCGGGACAAGTCATCCAGTGAAGGACCTGTTCCGAACAGGGCATCGCCGAGCGCCACTGATGGCAGCTTAATCGAACCGACAGCCGGCGAGTAGTACCAAAGCTCATCGCCCAGTTGGAGATAGCCCGAATTCAGGTCGATCTCAGGTTCCATCACGCGGATGATCGCCAGATCCTCGCCCAGGGTCCACACCTCAAGTTTGTACGACTTCGTTTGTCCGCCCAAGGAGATGTCGAGCCCGATCACTCCGTGGAAGCTGTCGCCTTGCCAAATGGAATTAACGCGATTCAGAATGGCCTCAGCATCCAAGGCATTTTCCTGGGCAATGGCGGAGAGCCCGATCAAAACGATTATGAGCAGCGTTATCCAAGTGATGATTCGATTCATAATGTCTCCTTTCCTAGCCCTCACGAATGGCTACCACTGGTTCAAGGCGCCTGGCTCGCCGTGCTGGATACCAAGCGGCGACCAATGCGGTGAAGACAACAACCGAGAACGCCGCGACCCAATACCATCCCGACGTCGAGGCATACAAGGTGGTGGGGATGCCCAGCTCAGAGAAGTTCCCCATCAGACCACCAAGAGAGAAACCATGACGCGACAGATACATAAGGCATCCATATCCGATGCCACCGCCTACAACGAATCCGATGGCGGAAACAAATACCGATTCCATCAACACCACGCGCGCCAGCAGCTTGCGGCTCATGCCCAGCGCCATCATCATGCCGAACTCCCTCGTTCTCTCCAGCACCGAGTAGAAGGCCGTGTTGGCGACGCCAAATCCGGCCATCAGCGCGATCATAATGACCATTGGGATCATCTTGATCGTCGATCCTTGGATCATGAGGCGGGCAAATGGATTGAGTGCGAAGTAGTCGGCCACTTCGACTCCTTCAATGCCCGTAGCCGCCAGATCCTTTTCTAGCATTGACACATTCCTACGTGTTGATGCGCTGGTTGGCAGGTTGATGGCGATCGAGGTCAATCCGCCCCATCCGGACATGGCGTGTGCGTCCTCCAGCGAAATCATTGCGATACTGTCCAATGTCCCCAGATTGCTGGCAAAGATCCCGACGGCGCGGAATGCCTGCGAGCTCGTTCCAGACTCTCCCTGTGCCAGCAATACCACGCGTTCGCCCAGCCGAATATCCAATGACGCAGCCATCTTAGCCGAGATTAGGATCTCACCCGGTCCTGCGATGTACCGTCCCTCGACGATTGTGTCCTGTAATTTGGTGACATGTTGTTCGCTTAACGGATCGATGCCACGAATGATCACACCGTCGGATCCGTACGAACTGCGAAGCATACCGGACGTCTCCAACCGTGCGGACGAAGCATCGA
>JAYEFP010000206.1:0-1581 GCA_034715975.1 Candidatus Bipolaricaulota bacterium
ACAACGGTACAGGCATCGCCTCGACCTTCTCGGTCACGGTGTACGACCTGTCCGGTCACCAGGTATGGACGGATGAGCAAGCGAACGTTGATCACATCACTTGGGATGGTTCCGGCCTTGCTAATGGCGGATACATCTACGTAGTGATGGCGACTGACGGCGAGAACACCTTTACCGGTAAGGGCACGGTGTTCATTAACAAGTAAGTAAGAGAGGGGATGCCCCGAGGCTCGAAAGAGCCTTGGGGACCCTGACCTGCCTCTACCTGTCGGTAGACAGGTGCGGTAGGCAGGTCACTTGAAACCTTTACGAAGGGGGTAACAACAACGATGAAACGAGTGATAGTATTAAGCTTAGCGCTCCTCATGGTTATCTCCGCTGTGGCCCTGGCCGATGGTGTAGGTGCATTTAGTGCCTTCAAGAACGGTGTTGGCGCGCGAGCGCTGGCCATGGGCGGTGCGTTTGTCGCCGTAGCGGATGATGCCACTGCAGTATGCTGGAATCCTGCCGGACTGGCACAGTTGGACGATACCCGGATTACGGGTATGTCGACTGACCTGTTTGGGATTGGAGCCACGCATCAGTTTGTTGGTGCAACAACGACTTTCTCTAACATCGGAATCGGACTTGGCTGGGAGCGCCTAGCGCTCACGGGTCAGGGGACCGAAGCGGATGGTACAGCGGGAAGCCTGTTTAATTGGAATGAATCAGCGATCGTCGGTACCTTGGCGACGAACATCATGGACATCGGCCTTGCCGGTGCCAACGTCAAGTACTACATGGCCGACAGTGGCCTAGGAAACACGGCCTCTGGGTTTGGCTTTGACCTTGGACTATTGGTCAAGCTGGGCGACATGTTCACGATTGGTGTGAACGCAGCCGACATAGGTAACAGCAAGCTTACCTGGACTGGTGGCGCGGCGGACAGTATTACTGGTCTGTACACCGCTGGTTTGGGGATGAGTCTTGTTGACGGTATGCTCGTTTTGGCGACCGACGTTGACTTTGATGGCACCAACCTGGGCGATGCCCACATTGGTGTAGAGTTCAAGGTTATCGACGAACTGGCGCTACGCGGTGGTGTAGTACTGACGGACAACTTCCAGAACTACTACTTTGCTGCTGGTGCAGGGATCAACGTAGCTGGACTGTACGTTGACGCCGCCTACATCTTGAACGAAGAAGTTGGAAACACGCTCGTTCTTTCGGCGGAGTTCTCGCTAGGTAGCCTCCTGGGTGAGAGCGAAGAAGAACCGCCGGCGACAGAGTAAAGCACGGGTTCTAGATTTCCGCTTAACGGATGAGCGGAGGGCAAACGCCCTCCGCTCATTTCTGTGTAGATCAGCCATCAGCTTACAACCCGATTGCGCCAACCGTGCCAGTTGTGGATAGGGACTGGCTCGTTTTCTCCCCGCGGACGGAAAGAGAAAAGGTGCCTGTCCCGAATCTTGCACGAATCAAAGTGTCTGTCTTTTTTCCTTCTCACAGAGGCATGAAGCGGTGAGAGGTAATGAGAAAACGGAACGTCAAGAGCATTCTCTCGCAGAGGCGCAGGCCTGTCTGCTGGTGTCCGGCAGACAG
>JAYEFP010000207.1:0-5855 GCA_034715975.1 Candidatus Bipolaricaulota bacterium
ACGCTATTGCTCGATACCTTGCTGCTTTGACAGTGCCAAGACTGAAGAACTCTCCCCAGGAGAGCAAGCCTGGCCGCACTGGCCAGATGAGAATGGTGCGCTTAGTACGGGCGTTCCGCCGTCTAATTGTAGCGTTGCATTGATGCACGTGCTTACGCATGTCTATTTTGTATCGTTGCAAGGTATAATCAAGGTGTAAAAACTTGACGAGGGAACCGATCTCCGCTTGGGAATCGAAAAAGGTACTACCGGACTCACGCAAGAACGATTCTGGTACAGGAGTGATGAAGATGCAAAAGAAATCGTGGGTGAAAGGGCACAAGCGTGCACTCATCGCCATTGTTGTTGCTATGGTTGTCACATCTCTGGTGGGATTGGTACTCGCCGACCAGCAGTCGGTGACTGTGCGTCTAAGCTGGACTGTTCTCCCTTTTCAGGAGCTGCGGATTGCCGGCTCCGCCGGGCACGGATCGTCAGTCACCGCGGACTACGTCATGTCTCAGCCCGATGCGCTCGATCTTCAGCAAGGGTATCTTGAGGAGATGAACTCGGTCGACCTGACTGTGAACAGCAACATCCCATGGAAGGTCCAGGTCTGGACAGAAAGCAGCGATATGGGCGAGAGCAACGATACGCTAGTCACTAAGCCAATTTCAGATTTCGAGTTGCGAGAGCACGGGAGCAGCTATTTCTCGATCAGCAAGACGCCGCAGATCTTGACGAGTGGAAGTCGCGGCAGTTTCGACATCGGCGTCGATCATCGTATTTTGCTCGGAAGCGACTATCGCCCGGGCAACTACGGTCTGGAGATCGTGTACACGATCATGCCCAAGTAAGATCCGAGCGATGCTTTGGGGGATCTTGGATGTTTGGATGCTGTGAAGTACGTCAGTTGATGCTCCAAGTTGCTTTCAATGTTTCGTTTCTCGATAGCGATGACAACTTCACTTTCCCCTGTCGAAACATTATGATATAACCATGATGCCAAGAAGACTTCCTCACAATCGACGTGTTCTTTGGGGAGTGGGAGTAGCCACCTTCTTCGTTGTATGCGCCGTCGCCTGGTTCTTCTTAATCGCCGAACGCGTTCCGGTTGAAGCTATCAACGTACCGCACGATTACCCCACGATACAGTCGGCCTTGGAACACGCGTTACCCGATGCGACGATCGTCGTACAAGCCGCTGGTGGACCGTACGAGGGGCCGCTTGTGGTCGATACTTCCGACATAAGTATCCTTGCCGCAGGTGGGCGAACCATGATTGAGTGCAAGAACGGGGAGGTGGGGGTTACGATCGGTGCGCGCGGCGTTACGCTGCGTGGATTCGAAATAAGGTCGAGTGGCATCGGCGTGCGACTAGAACGAGCCTCCAGTGTCCAGCTCGATGACCTCTTGATCGAGGGAGCGCGCATCGGGATCCAGGCGATCGAATCCAACGGGAATGTGATGACATCCATCACCGTGCGGAATGGCGATACGGGGATCGGACTAACCTCGGCTAACCGTAACACGTTGCGACAGATACAGATCAGCTCGATGACGTTGGTCGGTATAAGGCTCTCCAATGCCTGGTCGAACACCATCGAAGATGCCATCGTGAGCCGATCAAAGGTCGGAGTATCCCTCGAGGATAACTCAGAGGAGAACCGGATCGTGTCTCTTGTAGGTGATGATTGCAGCACGAGCGGAGTGGAGATACTCAGCTCATCTTCAAACATTGTTACAGCAAGCACGTTCACCGACTGCGCGACAGGCGTTCTGCTGAATATCTCCCCCAACAATACGGTGGAGAACAACCGGATACGAAACAGCCTCAAGTGCGGGATCTCTCTCTACAAGTCACAGCAAAATGCCATATTCTTCAATAGCATTACGGATGGTCTTAAAGATGGAATCTCTCTTTGCGAGAGCCAGGACAACTCTGTTGCCCACAACTCCATCACCGGGTGTGGTGGCACGGCGATCACACTCGAGGGCGCCAAGTCAAGCCTGGTCCTTGACAACAAAATCGATCGCAACGCAATTGGGATTCAAGGTCTGGAAGGAGTGGGAAATAGAATCCTGCGCAATGAGCTTTCTGGAAATGTGCTGGCGGGGGTTGCCTTCTCAGAGGGATCGGAGAACCTGTTCCTTGACAATACCATTGTAAGAAGTGCCTACGGGCTTGTACTGATCGGGTCAACCAAGAACCAGATGCTGCGCAACAGCATCACTGACAGCTCCGCTGAGGGAGTCTCTCTCTTGAATCACGCCAATCAGAATCTTCTCCAGGATAACGCCATCGAGAAGAACCACACCTGCGTTCTGGTCGCGGCTTCCTCACAAAGCAGCATCATGGACAACCGTATTAGCGGCAGCGAGATTGCAGTGAGGCTATTTCAATCGGGCATGGGAACGAGGATCGAGGGAAACTCAATCACCAGCAATTCGATCGGACTCGAGATCGCTTCCAAGCTAGGAAAGCAGGACACGATCTTGCGCGGCACCGACGCCGAGCTCCTCGCCGGCGATCGGGGGTTCTCTCTTGTCCTGGCCAACAATACTTTCACTCGCAACACATCTTACGACATATCTAACTTGACGGACAAGACCGTCTACGCAAGCGGTAACTATTGGGATGGCGGCTCCGAAGAAGAGCCTGCGCGTGTCGCGGGCAGGGTTGTCATTCCCAGTTCGGCGTGGAAGGGGACAATCGCGCTGGGAACGACTGTTTCGCTCGATCAGATCGTCATCGCCCGTTTGCTGCAGCTTGGACTTGTCGCCGAGGGGATCAAGGTTATCGACCTGATCGGCCTGGGGAATGCACAGATGCTGAAAGAGGCGCTCGCTGCTGGTGATGTCGATCTCGCCTTGGCCGATCCGTCGTTCATTGGTGCGAAGGATTTATCCGATAGAGGGATTGCTGTATCCCCTCCGCTCGCAGTTGAGGACAGACTGATGCTCGTCGTCTCACCCGACATCGCCGGGGGCCTTCACGGGAATACAATATCCGATCTGACGGCGTACCTTGCCGATGGGGGCACACCTCTGACCATCGCGGTCCAAAGGACGATCTCCGAGACGGAGCTTCAGTCGCTTGCATCCGCATACGGGATTCCTCTGATGGAAGATAATACCACTTGGACCAATGGGGTCGATGAGACGGAAACCAAGCTCAAGCTAGGCACAGCAAATGCGGCGATCGTCCACAGCATCGAAGAGACGCTAACTATGATGGGATTCCAAGCCTTGGATGATGATCAGGGAGTCTTGGCCGTATCTCGTACGGCACTGCTTGTGCAACAAGGGATGATCGACGCCCAGCCGGAGATCGGCGCAGTGGAAGAACGACTGCGGCCAATTCTTACAACGGATAACTTGCATTCCTTGGTGAGCAAGGTGAGATTGCTACACAGCGACTCAAGAGACGCGGCGCGAGAATTCATGTTGCAACACGGGCTGATTGAGCAATAAGTGGAGGAGATTCGGATGGGATTGCAGAAGACGGGTGATGAGAAACAACGGAAGAGAAAATTCTTAGGGCAAATCTGCCGTGGTCTGCGGCGCGGGATGAGTGCTTGTGGATCGAGCATCTACTACAGATCCTCCCTACGAGTGAAGATTCTTGTGCCGGTGTTCGTCATCACCTTCGTGGTCATCGGCGTCCTCGCCTGGCTGTCGTTCACCGCACTCTACACGACTATCGCGGGGATATATGAGCAACGTGCTCGCAGCGTGGCCAGCGTGGTTTCCAAGTCGCTGCAGGAGAAGGCCTACATCCTGTATTACTCGGATGAGCTTGAGTCGGACATTGACGCGCTGATGAAACGGTACGAGTCCATTGTGGGGATCACTGTTACTGGCATGACGGGCAGGGGACTGCGTGTGGTGGCAAGCACCGATTCGTCCACAATCGGGGAGATCTTGTCCGAAGACGAACAGGCTGCCTTCCTCACCCTGCGTGACGTGCAGGTATCGCGAGCCCGGATCGGCAAGGAGGAGTACTTGCGCGCCGAGTATCCGCTGTTCATGGATGCGGATCTTGTCGGTGTCGTCTCGGTTGATATGTCCCTTGCGGAGCAGCAAAGCTACATTACCAAGCTTTCCTGGCAACTGGGCCTGGCTTCCGTCGCCGGCTTTCTAGTGCTGGGGATGCTGTTGTACGGCATCCTGCACGCCATCATCACGCGGCCGATCTTCCGATTGGCAACAGCAGCAGTGAGCATATCCCAACGGAACTTTGATGTGCAGGTATCCCCCGGACCGACCAGAAAGGCCGGCACCAGGGTCCGTGATGAGGTCGCCAGGTTCATCGACGTGTTCAACCTGATGATCAAAGTGCTCGGATCACGCGAGCACGCGTTACGTGAGATGATCATCCTGGATGAAGCAACCGGGAGCTACACGTTCTCGTACTTCGAACGATTGCTTGACCAAGAGATGAAGAAGGGACGACGCTATGGCCATCCGACGTCGATTCTCGTGATCGACATCAGTGAAATCGAGGAGCTCTCCAAGACCGACAAGCAGAGGCTCTTCCTAGCGACGGCCAATTTCCTGATGGGGAAGCTCCGGTCAGTCGATCCGCTGTTCCGCGTCAGCGACGACCGGTTTGTCGCACTCCTCCCCGAGACCCCCCCTGACGGCGCGCGGATAGCAGCAGAGCGTCTGACCAATCAGGCTACGGATCTCAAGGTAGAAACGGACCTTTCCTTCACTATAGTCGTCAAGGCCACTGGTTGGAGCGGTGAGGAAGCACCAGAATTGGAGGAAGTGTTACGGCAAGTGCGCGATCCCCACAAAGATGACCGGGGTTAGCAACAAATATGAAGTGCGGTGAACGTCGGATACCGGTATTGGTCGGTTGTATCGTTCTGTCCGCAACCTTGCTGGCGGGAATCGCCCCGCTGGCCACGGCACAGGCTGTCTCACCCCAGGCAGTCACAGTGCGCACGATCGAGATAGAGAACCTAGTTCCGTTTGAGGTCACCTTTCAGTTTCGAAATGCCACTGATAAGAGATTGGAGAGGATCACCGGAAAGGCTGTATTGACTGACAGGTTTGGCACTCCAATCGAAGACCTCACGATCAACTCGTTCTCCGTCGCAGCACAGACGACAATTTCCGTGACCGCCGCCAGCCGCTGGGAGTTTCAGGAATTGGGAATCTATCTGCTCCAGATCTCCCTCGACGCCGGTCTTGAATCCCTCATCTCCAAGTCGCTTGCGTTCCGCATCGTTCCGATCAACCTTCCACTCGCCCCGCCTGAGCATCTTGAGGGGGAGGGATTGTACACGGTGTACCAGCAACCGGTAAACTGGGGGATTTCCGAGATCAACGCTCCCACGGCGTGGCAAACCACGCACGGCACGGATGAGGTGGTCGTCGCCGTGATCGACTCAGGCATCGATACCAGTATCCCGGAACTCGCTCGCAGTCTGTGGACGAACAAAGGCGAAATCCCCGGTAATGGCATCGATGACGACAAGAACGGGTACATCGACGACGTCCACGGATGGGATTTCCGCGACAACGATAATAGTTCACTTACTGGCTCAAAGTTGCATTGGCACGGGACGTTTGTTGCATCAATCATCGCTTCTTGGCCAGATGACAATGGAATCGTTGGCGTCGCACCAGGCGCAAAACTGATGGATCTGCGTTTCCTTGATTCACGTAATCTATTCTACGGATCAGACTGGAAGAAATTCACAGAGGCCATCAACTATGCGGTCGACAACGGAGCGGACATCATCAACATGAGCGTGTACGCGAACGGCAAGCCCCCTAGCTACTTCGAGCAGGCTGTCCGGCGGGCGACTGCGCACGGCCTGGTCCTCGTTGGGATCGCTGGAAACGACGGGAAATCAGAGGTA
>JAYEFP010000208.1:0-1570 GCA_034715975.1 Candidatus Bipolaricaulota bacterium
GCATCGAAAAGATCTCCTCGGTCCGGCGCGCAATCTCATCATCGCTCAAGCGGTTGATCCGCCCGAAGAAACGGATCGTCTCACGAGCGGTGAAGCGATCGTAGAGGCCCGTTTCCGTGGCGAGAAACCCGATCTGTTCTCGCACCTTGCCCGCCTCGGTCTTCGTGTCGTAGCCTGCAAGCACGGCGTTTCCCGCTGTTGGCGTGAGGATTGTCGCGAGGATACGCAGCGTCGTCGTCTTTCCAGCACCGTTTGGCCCGAGGAGGCCGAAAATCTCCCCCCCGTGGCAGGAGAATGACAGTCCATCGACGGCTCGCACTTCCCCTCCCCTGCGGGTGCGAAAGACCTTAATCAGATCATGCACATCGACCATAACGTCGGTTTTCGCTGTGGGGCTTGGTGCAATCATAGATACTCCGTTTCCACCATCTCCTGCAACACGTCCGGGACACGTATCCGCCCATCCGCGGTCTGGTTATTCTCCAGAATGGCTGCCATCAATCGTGGTGTGGCTACGCCCGATCCGTTCAGAGTGTGTACGTATTCAGGCTTTTCTCCCTCACCCGGGCGATAGCGCATGTTGCCCCGCCGCGCTTGAAAGTCCTCGCAGTTGCTGCATGAGGATACCTCATAGTAGCGTCCCTGGCCGGGGAGGTAGACCTCGATATCTACCGTCTTTGTCGCTTGCTGTGCCAGGTCCTGCGTTGGCAGGAGGGCAACGCGGTAGTGCATCCCCAGCGCCTGCAACACTCCCTCAGCATCGCTGATCAGTGTTTCCAGCTCATCGTAGGACGTCTCAGGTTTCGTGAACTTGAAGAGCTCCACCTTGTTAAACTGATGCACCCTGATTAGACCGCGTTCATCCTCTCCGTACGTTCCTGCCTCGCGCCGGAAGCAGGGGGTGTATGCGACATATTTCTTCGGGAGATTTTCGGGCGATAGGATCTCGCCCCGGTGGAGATTCGCTAGTAGAGTTTCCGCGGTTGGTGTCAAATAGAGGTCGTCCTTCTCGCAGTAGTAATCCTCGTTGGCGAACTTCGGAAGCTGCGATGAGACGTAGAAGCTTTCGGGGTTGGCGAGGAATGGCGGGAATACAGGCGTGTATCCTCGGCGGGAATGGTAGAAGAACATGAACTGAATCAGAGCCATCTCCAGCATAGCCCCCGCCCCGACGTACATGGGGAAGCGCGCACCGGCGATCATTGCCCCGCGTGTGAAGTCGAGAAGCCCCTTCTCCTCCGCGATAGCCAGGTGGTTCTTAACGGCAAAGTCTTGCTCCGGTGCCTCACCGTGGCTACGCAGAATGACCTTCTCTTCCTTCTTTCCCACCGGAACCGATGCATGCGGTACGTTAGGCAGCAGCGAGAGAAGGTAATTGATCCGCTTTGTCACCTCAGCAAGCTCGGAATCGAGCTTGCTGATCTGTGCTGACACAGTGGACATCGCGGCGATCTGCACTTTGGCATCCTTGCCTTCACGCTTCAGGCGACCGACCTCCTGCGAGCCGCGATTGCGCTCGGCCTTCAGCTCCTCGACCTTTCCGATAAGATCCAGTCGGTGCGTGTCGAGC
>JAYEFP010000209.1:0-5830 GCA_034715975.1 Candidatus Bipolaricaulota bacterium
CATCAAGCTAATCCGTGGCATGGCCCCGTAGGTTTGTGTCTTGTTACAATACGTGGCGTCTGCAAAGACCCACAAGCGTTGCAACGAGCCAACCTCAAAGGGTGCCTCACCCAAAGTATACGGGGCCGGCCACCTACCGTCCTGTCTTGAGTTACCTCATTACCAATATACGAGCGTTGCACCTTGCCTGCCTGTGCGTTTCCGCATGCAGACAGGTCTGCAACGTTGCTCTTGTGCGCACCGGCAATTCCAGTTGGCTGAAATAGCATGATCGAACACGCAAGGCGGGCTAGTAGCTTTGTGTGATTAAACCGCGTTATCATCAGCGTTACCCGTACCGTTCAGGCAAGAAATCCTAAGAATGAAGGGCTAGCCCCGATATAGGTACCATCAATGTCGTTGTGAACTGGCCGCCAAGGTGTAGAAACACCAAAAACAAGGACCCCAATTAGCTTACCGAGGAGGTGACTTGACATTCAATACAGCATCTGACCCCAATTAGCTTGTTAACTCTTCTTGGGCGGCTTAGTATTTGGCTTCCTCCCAGGCTTCCGTCCCTTTCTCAGTTGCAAGGCGACTTGACATTGTGATGTTATGACGCTATAGTGCCACATGAGGTGAGCCCGATGAACAAGCGATCGACCATCTACTTCGAGTCTGAGTTACACAAAGCCTTGCGGATAAAGGCGGCCAGCACAGAGCGCTCGATCTCCGATCTCGTCAATGACGCCATACGGCAAGCGCTTCGAGAGGACCAAGAGGATCTGGCGGCGTTCGAGGAACGGGCAGCCGAGCCGACGATCACGTATGAGGCGCTGCTAGAAGACTTGAAAGCGCATGGCAAGATATAGCCTTCTGTTCAAGAAGTCCATCGCGAGAGACCTCCGCGCAATCCCAAAGAAGGACATTCAGCGAATCCTGAAGCGGATCGAGACGCTTGCTGTGAACCCGCGCTCGAACGGGTGCGAGAAACTCACGGATCAGGAGCGCTACCGAGTTCGCCAAGGTCCCTACCGCATCATCTACGAGGTTCAAGATGATGCCTGCGTCGTCGTTGTAGTCAAGGTTGGTCGGCGAGGGGACGTTTACCGACACTGATTGAGATGGATTGTGGCGGATTGAGGTTTCACGGAATCATGTTCCTATGTTTCTGCAACGAATCCAGGAGAGCAGCGCGAGGCTGAATGCACGAAACAAGACCCTCGAGATCCCTAAGCTCCAGACAGGCGCGCGGCAGTATCCCATATTCCGATCCCATTGCCCTTGACAGCGATGGTAATATATTGTACATTCGCTTTGCTATGACTTCAGAATGCATTTTCAAGGATTGTATCCGCAGACGGACGGTGGCTGGGTAAGTATCCCGCACCGTATCCTTAAGCTCTTTCTGAACACATCTTTGGTCATACGGTCGGACTTCCCCGGCCGATTTCTTTTGTAGCCACAAAACAACTAGCTGCATTAAATTACTCAAGATACTTAGAAGGAGATTGCACATGAAGGATATTAAGAAAGTTGTTCTAGCTTATTCGGGAGGACTTGACACATCGATAATCGTCAACTGGCTCAAGGAGAACTACGGCTGTGAGGTGATCACGTTCACCGCCGCACTCGGTCAGGATGCTAGCGAGCTTGATGGCTTGGAAGAAAAGGCGATCGCCACCGGGGCTAGCAAGGCCTACATCATGGACCTGACCGAGGAGTTCCTCACCGACTACGTCTTCCCGACAATCAAGGCCGGGGCGGTGTATGAAAAGGAGTACCTTCTTGGCACTTCCTTTGCCCGCCCGTTGATCGGAAAGTACATGGTGGAGATAGCGGAGAAGGAGGGGGCGGATGCGGTTGCGCACGGCTGCACCGGAAAGGGGAACGACCAGGTGCGCTTCGAGCTGGCATTCCAGGCGCTCAACCCACACCTTGAAGTGATCGCCCCGTGGCGCGACGAGAAGTGGACGATCACCTCGCGCGAGGATGCCCTGGACTATGCCCACGCCCACGGAATACCGGTGGCAATGACGAAAGACTCGCTGTACAGCCGCGATGGGAACATCTGGCACATCAGTCACGAGGGAGGAATCCTGGAGGATACGTGGAACGAACCGGAGGAATCCATGTTCCAGCTCTCCGTTTCTCCAGAAGAGGCTCCCGACACGTCTCTGTACCTGGAGATCGATTTTCAGGAGGGAGTTCCGGTAGCGATCGACGGGAACCCAATGGGCCCAGTCAAGCTCCTTACATACCTCAATACCGTTGGTGGCGAGCACGGGGTGGGACGAATCGACATTGTGGAGAATCGCCTGGTGGGAATGAAGTCACGCGGGGTGTATGAGACACCGGGAGGGACGATCCTCTACGCCGCGCACCAGGGGCTGGAGAGCATCTGCCTTGACCGCGAGACCGCGCACTACAAGGAGCTTGTGGCAGAAAAGTATGCCGAGTTGGTCTACAACGGCCAGTGGTTCACCCCGCTGCACGAGGCAATGGATGCGTTCATCGACAAGACTCAGGAAACGGTGACCGGCACTGTGAAGATGAAGCTATACAAGGGAAGCTGCACCGTGATCGGCCGCAAGTCGCCGTACAGCCTGTACCAAGAGGAGTTTGCTACGTTCGGTTCCGACGACGTCTACAACCAAGCCGATGCGACCGGATTCATACACCTGTTCGGGCTCCCGCTTAAGGTGAAGGCGCTCATCGATATGGAGAGCGGCATCGGTCAGCCCGTGTCCGTGGGGAAGAAATGACGCTGTGGGGAGGCAGGTTCAGCGGCGAGCCGGACGCAGTCATGCGCCAACTGAACGACTCGTTTCGCTTCGATCAGCGGCTGTACCGGGCCGACATCCAAGGGAGCGCTGCCTATGCAGCGGCGCTCCAGAAGGCAGGAGTGATCGAACCGGATGAGAAGGACCAGCTCGTAGACGGGCTCCAGCTGGTGCAAGCCGAGTTCGACGATGGTGCGTTCCAAGAGAGGCCCGGAGACGAGGACATCCACACCGCGGTCGAGCGACGGCTGGAGGAGGTTGTGGGGCCGGTAGCGGGAAAGCTGCACACCGGCCGCTCCCGCAACGACCAGGTGGCAACCGACATTCGCCTCTATCTCCTGGACGAGATTGCAACGTTGGGCACACAGCTTAAAGAGCTGGAGGCGGTGATCGTGGATAAGGCGGAAGAAGAGATCGACGTGATCATGCCCGGGTACACGCACATGCAGCACGCCCAGCCGATCCTGTTCAGCCACTGGCTCCTCTCCCACTTCTGGAAGATCGAGCGCGACCTCGAACGGCTATCAGCCGTCGCGACCGGCGCCTCCGTTTTGCCTTTGGGAGCGGGGGCGATTGCCGGAAACCCGTTCGGAATCGATCGGGAGTGGTTGTCCGGTGAGCTCGGGTTCTCTGGGGTGAGCGAGAACAGCGTAGACGCAGTGAACGACAGGGATTATATCGTGGAGTTCCTCGCCTGGGCCGCGCTGGTGCAGGTACACCTAAGCCAGCTCGCCGAGGACCTCATCTTGTGGTCGAGCCATGAGTTCGGGTTCGTCGAGCTGGACGATGCATACTCAACCGGATCGAGCCTGATGCCGCAGAAGAAGAACCCGGACGTGCTCGAACTGATGCGTGGCAAGAGCGGGCGAATGACCGGCCACCTGGTCGGACTACTGATGGCTCTCAAGGGTCTCCCCTCCACCTACAATAAGGACCTGCAGGAAGACAAGGAGGCGCTGTTCGACGCGATCGACACCTTAGAGCTGGAGCTTCCGGTCGCAACAGGTGTAATCAGCACGCTCAGATTGCATAAGGAACGCATCTTTGCCGCCCTCGACGACGGAATGCTCGCTACGGACATCGCCGACTACCTGGTGGGCAAGGGGGTGCCGTTCCGGCGGAGCCATCATTTGGTTGGGGAGGTAGTGAAGCGGGCCGAAGAGCGGAATTGCTCACTGAGAGAGCTTCCCTTCTCCGAGTACCAGCATATCGACCCCATCTTCTCCAAAGATGTATACGAGGTGTTCGATTTTGCCCGCTCGGTTGCCGCCCGTTCCGGGCGTGGAGGTACTGCCCCATCTGCAGTACATGTACAAATCGAGAAGGCCAAGACGTCACTCCTGGAGAGCTTTCGCTCTTAGTATGAGAGATTTGTCATTCGCGGTTGTGTCTATCACGCCGCTTGAAGATTGACTTATCAACCAGCATGGATGTCCAGTTATCGTTGGGCAAAGTTGGCTTTGCAAGCATCCACATCGTGGTCAGCGTTTCCTCTCCATCAATCACCTGAAGCTGTCCGACGAACGCGGACATCAAGTGCCCTCCGGATTCAGCAACAGGCCTGTCAAGAGAGCGCCAGCAAACAACGAAAGCAAACGTCTGACTCTCATCTCCCGGCTCCGGATCAGCCAAGCCCACGACACGATACGTCCCTGTATCGCCGGTATGTGAACTGTACATCCCCTCGATATGTTCATCTTCTACCGTGATCTCCATGATAGAGCCGTGCTCATTCTTCCACACTCCCGCAAGTTGCATCGCACTTCTTCCCTATTCTCTCCTTCTTTGAATGTCTTTTCCGGGGAGCTTGTCAGAATCCCCCGCTTAGCCCTCCATTCATCGAGCTCTTGACAGCGGAACTAGCGCTCACTTACCGAATCAAGCGCTGTGGCTCCAGTACTTGTCGCGATTGACAGCCAGCTAATCAGAGATCCCAAGATAAGCACGTCACACCCTATCCACAGATTTACTGTTGGCGTTACGCGAAGATAGAGACTAGTGACCACGGTGGAGAAGAACGGCGTTAAGTAGGAAGCAGCAGTTACCAACACGGAGTTCCCGGTGTGCATGGAAGTGCCCCACGACCAGTAGGCGACGTAGGTCACCGTCCCGAGAAACCCCACTTCCAACAGAACTCGCACGTTCCATGTGTGCGTACTCTCGGTGAGAAGCGCGATGACGATGAGAATGACAGCCGTGATTGGCAAGAATAGGTCGACCATTCCCTGCCTCTTGTCTTCAGCCCAACGCCGGGTGAGATTTGAGTAGACGGCCCACGAGACAGCAGCGATCAATCCCAATGCGTAGGTAACTGGATTAGCGGAAAGGTTTCCCAGAATAGACTGCCACGAAACGTATGTTCCCTGCGTCAACACCAGGAAGATGCCGACCAAAGCAAGGAGAGTTCCGGGGATGAGCCATAGTTTCGCCCTTCTTTTCAGGATCAAGAGAGAAAGGAGGATTGTGAGTGTGGGCCAGAGGTAGTTTACGAGTCCAACTTCAAGCACCTGCTGGTGGTCCGTGGCGTGGCCGATCGCGAGGAAGAGCGCGATCATGTAAGACAGAAACGGGACGCCGCAGCCGATCAGGTACTTGCGCGGCACTTGGCTTATCTGTTGGCGCTTCTCTCTTGATCGTAACAATTGGGCTAGGGCTATCGCTCCGCTCACGCTGTAGACAGCCGCTGCTGCGGTCATCGGATCAAGTTGCTCTGAGAGGCTGCGCGCGAGGGCCACGGTGGTGCTCCACAGGATGATCGCGACAAAGTCGCCTATCGTTCCGAATCGTGCACTTCTTGTTCCCACTGGCGTATCATGAACACTGATCGATGACCTCCTACCTGAACCTATCATCCGCTCTCTGTTTACGCACGCGACCGCGCGCCTGTTCCAACCATCCGAAGCGCGTCACCTGATGATAATCGAAATCGGGCACATACGGCTTAATATCGAGTAGCGGTGTCCCATCGAGGATATCGATGTTTCTTACGTGAAGGATCGCGCCCTCAATCTTTATCAAGTCAACCACTGACAAGCCGATTGCATTTGGGCGCTGCGGGGCACGCGTGG
>JAYEFP010000210.1:0-5803 GCA_034715975.1 Candidatus Bipolaricaulota bacterium
TCCAGCGGGGACATGGTCCCGCGTGTGAAGAGTCAAGAGGTACTAGGCGATGTGCTGGCGGCGTTTGGCGAGGATAGTGCTGGCATCGGCGACTACTACACGTTCTTTGCCAAGGATGAAGATGCTCTGATGAACATCGTTAGTCACCTAGAGAAGAGCGATCTGGTGAATGGAATCGACTCTGCGTTGAGCCTTCTTCCCGTGAACCTGGCGCAGCAGCAGGACATGCTTAACAACCTAAACATACCGTCATACGTTGATCAGCTGGATATAATCGATCGCAGCATCAGCGAGCGGTCATCTGCACAAACGCAGATTAGAACACTCCTCGCTCAGTTTGGCCTCCTGCAGTATGTCTCAGGGATGAACGGGGAGGCGCAACTTGCAATGAGCGCTAACAAGGTTCAGACGCAGTTGAAGACAGTGCAAGACCGGCTCAATGCCATAGATATTCCCGCAACCCAGGAGGAGATCTCCGCCCTCAAGGAGGAGCTTGCCGAGCTTGACCAGAACCTCGCTGACGTGAAGGATCTTCCTCCTGCGGATACTCTGCTACGCGACATCCTCATGGCTCTTCCTGAAGGAATCCGCGCTCGTTACCTTGCTCCCGACGGCACCTATATCGTTCAGGCTCGTATGGTTCGGACGATCTACCAAGAAGGTAATATGCAACAGTTCAACGCATACGCGAGCTCGTTTGCCGATCGGTTCTTCGGCATGCCGCTTGTGGCGGCGAAACTTGAGGATTACATGCGCCGGGATTTCCTCGTATCTACGGTATTTGCAGCACTAATGATCATGCTCACACTATGGCGCAGCATGGGTGGATGGCGGCGTGCCCTGATCGCTGCTTCTCCACTTATCCTCGGATATGCATGGATGCTTGGGGGGATGCGCCTGTTGCAGGTAGACTTCAACTTCATAAATATCACGATATCACCATTGCTGATTGGTATAGGGGTGGATAGCGGAATTCATATCATCCATCGTTACATCGAGGAGAGGACGATCTCTGTTGATGGGGCTGTCGAACGAGCAGGACGTATGACGACGGTGGCTGTTCTTGTCACTTCGCTGACAACGATGCTTGTCTTTGGCAGCTTGCTAATTGCACGCACTCCGGGATTACGTCTTCTCGGCGTATCAGCATTGCTTGGTATCGGATTCACCCTCCTGTTTGGCGTCGTCTTCCTCCCAGCTGTCCTACACATCAGTGGAGAAAAACGTATAATGAGTGGTTGTTTTGCGAGTGGCAGGGGTACAAAGGACGGGAAATGATGGGTTTATTAGGATATGTTGGGCTAGGCCTGTGCGTGATTGCCGGAGTCGCGGCTGGGTATCTCATTGGGAACGTGCCACGGCGGCGTAAGGAACAGGAATACCTGCAGCAGGCGCATGAAGAGGTGGAACGACTGAAAGCGGCCACGCTTCTCGATGGATCGCGTGAGATCCAGAAGCTGCGCGACGAATTCGAAGATCGCAGTAAGCACCGCGAGGAAGAGTTCTCTCGTATGGAGGCGCGTATACTCCAACGCGAGGATCGGCTAGGGAAGAAGTCCAATTACCTAGAGCAGATCGAGGACTCGTTGCGGAAGGATGAGGAGGAAGTTGAGCATCTGAAGAAGGAAGGGGCCGAGCTTCTGAACGAGGCGAGAGCGCAGTTGGAACGCGTCTCCGGCTGGAGTCGTGACGAAGCGAGGGAACACCTATTGAGAGTAGTGGAAAGCGAGTCACAACGCTTCTTCTCCCGCAAGGTGGAGGAGTCTGAGCGGAGGGCACGAGAGGAAGCTCAACAGCGCGCCGCAAAGATCCTCGCCACAGCGGTCCAACGTTATGCGGCAGAGTATGTGGAGGAGCACACCACGAGTTCTGTCCCTATTCCGTCGGAGGAGTTCAAGGGGCGGATCATTGGGCGTGAAGGACGAAACATAAAGACCTTCGAGGCCCTCACGGGTGTCGAGCTTCTCGTGGATGATACTCCGGAGATGGTTGTCCTCTCCTGTTTCCATCCACTCCGGCGCGAGGTGGCGCGCATGGCTCTCGGTCGGTTGATCGAGGACGGCCGGATTCATCCGGCGCAGATCGAGGAAAAGGTGCAACGGGCGAAGGCGCGCCTTGCGGAGAAGATCAAAGAGGGAGGGAAGAAGGCGGCGTTTGATCAGGGCATCGACCTCCATCCTGAACTTGCTGCGCTCCTAGGTCGTCTCAAGTACCGCACGAGCTACGGCCAGAATCAGCTTGCCCACTCACTTGAGGTAAGTTCCATCGCCAAGATGCTTGCCGATGAGTTGGGAATCAACGCGCAGAAGGCGAAGCGCGCAGGTCTGCTACATGACATTGGTAAAGCGGTTGACCATGAAGTGGATGGTCCTCACGCCTTGATTGGCGCCGATCTCGCCCGTCGCTATGGCGAGGGCCCGGACGTTGTGCATGCTATTGCCTCACATCATGAGGACATCCAACCGAATGGTGTGCTTGATGTTCTCATCCAGGCTGCCGATACATTGTCCGCGGCGCGCCCCGGAGCGCGGCAGGAGACGTTTGAGCGCTATATCCAACGGCTACACGATTTGGAGGAGCTGTGTCGATCCTTCCCTGCGGTGAAGGAGGCGTACGCGCTGCAGGCTGGACGTGAGGTGCGAGTGATGGTGCAGCCGGAGCGAGCCAACGATGACGTGGCGGCGAAGTTAGCCTATGACATCGCGCGTGCGATCGAAGGAGAACTCAGCTACCCGGGTGAGATCAGGGTTAACGTGATCCGGCGGACGCAATTCACTGAGAGCGCCAAATAGCAGTTCAGTTTGAATTATGCATACGCCATCTGGCGCAACAAGCGGTGAAGAATATAGCTCAAGGTATCGTCCCCCTCCCTTGTTTGGGTGAAGCGATGCATGTACCATTCTGCAGAACATGAGTTTCTGCCTAAAGGAGTGAGTGACTGAAGATGTATAAATTTTTCGAGCGGCACAAGAATACGATTATCTGGTGCATTGTCATAGCCTTCCTTATCGGTGGTGTGGGTCTGATCGGGCTCAACCAGGCGGGCTCGTTTAGGAACTCATCGAGTACTGGCCAAGAGGTGGGTGCTGCTGCAACGGTGAATGGAACAAAGATCCTGCGTGCTCAGTTAGATAATGCGTCGACGAATCTCTCAAACCAATATCGCCAGTACTATCAGCAAATAGGGCAGGACCCAAGCTCCCTGTTTGCCGGGGCAAGCGGCGCATACTTCCAGCTTTCGATTGAGGGCCAGGCGATGCAGCAGCTGATTCGTGAGGCGCTGTACGCGCAGCAGGCAAGCCAGATGAAGATCAATGCTGCGTCCAAAGATGTCGATGCTGAGGTAGACAAACAGTACAACGACCTGTTAAGTAACAATGGCATCACTGAGGAGCAGCTAACAACATACCTACAGGGGCAAGGGAAGACCCTCGATGGCTTCAAGAAAGAAATGCGTGACAGCATCGAGATGCAGCTGCGTGATAATATATTGCGTACCTCCGTAATCGGGAACATCGAACCGAGCGACGATGACCTCTTAGCCTATTTTGAGAAGAACATCTCCAACTACGATGAGCCCGAACAGGTGCGCGCATCGCACATCCTTGTCGCCGATCTCGATACAGCTAACGAGGTCCTCGACAAACTGAATAATGGGGCTGACTTTGCCGAACTGGCCAAGGAATACTCGACAGACACCGGGAGCAAGGTCAACGGTGGTGACCTGGGCTTCTTTGGTCGCGGACAGATGGTCAAGGAATTCGAAGACGCCGCATTTTCGCTGAAGGTTGGTGAAGTGAGCCAGCCCGTGAAGAGCCAGTATGGTTATCACATCATCAAGGTCACGGATCATAAGGATGCACGCACACCGTCTCTTGCTGACGTCAAAACCACCGTGTACGATGACTACGTAAAGGAGATCGGCGACACGAAATTCAACGACTGGTACAAGGATATCCACGACCAGGCGCAGATTACCGTCGAGATGCCGCTTGTGAACGCGTACATGATCGAGCAGGGAGACCAAGACAAGGGTCTAGCCGAGTTTCAACTGATACTCGATGAGGGTATGTCGGACGATCCATACGCTTCGTACTACGTAGGGCGCATCTACGAGGCGAAGATGTCAGCCGCTTCGCAAGAGAAAAAGACACTGGATGAGAAGACCGATCAGACCGACGCTGATAAGGACCAGATTGCGAAACTGGCAACAGAGATCGATGCTTATAAGGCGAGTGCCTTAAGCGCGTATCTGAAGGCTCTTGAGAACACTGATACCGATGAGAAATTTCTGCAGCGTGTCCTCGCCCTCGCTCCGGACAGCACTACAGCGATCTATCTCTATGGAAAGCTTCTTGCTGAACGTGGTGATGCGTTGGGGGCAGATCAGCGATTCCAAGAGGCGATCAGCAAGGATGCAACCTATGTTCCCGCCTATATCGGTTCGGGAGACATGGCGATGGAAAGCGGTAGCTACGAGCGCGCGGCAAGGCAATACCGAGCCGCCCTCGATCTACGGCCTGGCGATGTGAGCATCATGATCAAGCTCGCCTCGGCCTACCTGGCGTTGAAGGATCTCGATGGGGCACAGAAGACGCTCGATCAGATTGCACAGGAAGATCCGAACAATATCAAGCTGATCATCGGACTGGGTGACCTCGCCTACGAACGGTTGACCGCGGCGACTTCCGAGCGTGATACGTTGAGTGCCAAGACGGGTCGTACATCGGATGAGGACACTCGGCTCAAGGAGCTGAACGACCAGATATCAGAGTATGAAAAGGATGCGGTCGATCAGTACAACAAAGCGATCTTGCGTGGCGGTTCGCTCGATGTGTACATCAGCTTGGGGAATGCCTACCTTGCTGGTGGTGATCTGGACAACGCAAAGCAGAACTTCCAGCACGTCATTCTGCGCTCGCCGTACAAGGCGGAGGCATATTCCGGCCTGGCAGCAACGCTGCTTCAGCAAGGGGATGATGAAGGCGCAATCAATAACTACCGCCTTGCCTTTGCCCGCACGTTCGATAAGGCGAATAAGGAGACGCTGGGCGAGACACTGATCTTGCTTGTCCCCGATGACATGGATTTACGCTTGCAGCTTGCCGCTGTTTATTCCAGTGAATACAAATGGAGCGCGGCGATCAAGCAGTATGCTGCCGTCCTTGACGTGCGACCTGATTCACTTGAGGCGTATCGGGGGATTTCCGAGGCGTACAAATGGCGGACCGAGTATGATACATCGATTGACTACCTGACGCGCGCCCTGCAGCATGCCCCTGATGCCGCGGACAAGATCGACCTGTACAACAAGATCGTCGCTGTCAATCAGGCACACGTTGGCCAGGGCAAACCGCTGACCGATGCCGGTCTCGATGCGCTCTTCCAGCTGGGAACGCTCTATCTGGCGCAGGGAGACGACGACAGCGCCAAGGAGAAGCTGCAGAAGCTCGCCTCCGATGCACCTGACTACCGCGCGGACGAGGTCGCTGTTATGCTCGTAGATGCAGGCGTTACTCCGCCGGCACCGACCCAGACGCCGAGTGAAACAATACAGCCGCAGTCAAGCGAGAGCGGAAGCGACACGGTGCAACCGACGCAAGGGTCAAGTGACGGATCGTAGAACTTTTGCCGATCTCGTCAGGCTGATTGCTCGTCTACGTGCACCGGATGGATGCCCATGGGATCGGGCGCAGACCCACGTCAGTCTGCGCCCGTACGTCCTGGAAGAGGCGCACGAGGTCATCGCGGCGATCGATCAGGCCGATCCCTCGTCCCTGGCCGATGAGCTGGGGGATCTGTT
>JAYEFP010000211.1:0-20411 GCA_034715975.1 Candidatus Bipolaricaulota bacterium
GTGCGGTAGCGAGGACCAAGGACCTGAGGGTCTTTCGATTCCGGCTCGTTGTTCATTGTTACGTAGGGGACGTTGAGCCCGTTTACCGCGATGGTCCCGTGTGGGGCGGGTGCGATATTGAACCAGTCGTCTATTCCGTATGTTGCTTCCATCTCCGCACGGGGCACGGAATGGGTGAGGAGGCCGCTTCTTCGCTTTTCGTCGTACCGGGCGACGTTTCTGCGCCACGATTCTTCGAAGGACACACTGACATACAGGATCACCGCGCGCTTCAGAATCTCCGGAGAAAGCTGCGATAGCGCATCGGCGTACCCGTGCTCTCCGCCGCGTGAGAACTCGACTATCAGGGTCTTGCGGTTCAAGCCTGTCGGGTGGGAGATGATCTGTGCTACCTGTTGATTGAGGCTTCTGATGAGGAACTCCCATATGTCGCTATTGGTGATCGCGTAGTTGCCCTCCGCTCGCCGCGAGTAGAGGCGCCCTTTGCCCATTGACTCCCACAGATCGTCCTCCACGCACTTCTCCCACAGTATAGGGAAGTCGTCGAGTGCTTCGAACGGTGCGATATAGTAGTCGCTTGCGCGCTGGGCGATGGGTGTCTTGTGCATGAAGTCTATGAATTCACTCTTCCCGGCCGCGGGGCGGCCGAGAAGGAGAATGATATCGAACGTGTCATCCAAGGGTGCGTCTTCACGGGTGTATTGCAATTGCAGCGTCCGTTCGATCTCTGACAAGAACACCGATGGATCGCGATTGGCGTCGATGGGAATCAGGTTCGTTGAGTGCTCGATGTGCCATCCAAGAAGTTCCGAAAGCATCGCCTCCAGACGTGGGCGATCGATGTAGAACTGCGGCGTATTGCGCGCTTCCTGGCGCATGAGCGATAGCCCGATGGGAATATCCAGGCGCACGTACGCGTCCGGCTGGGGAAGGGCGGAGACGATTTGCGGGTAGGCGTCAATGAACGTCTGATCCCCAAGGGCCTGGGCATAGGCTAGGTGAACCCCGAGGTGCGACTCCTCAAGACACAGCTTACCGCTTGCGATTGCACGCTCGACCTGCTCTCTGCGCCGTGGAATCTCGGCGATGATCGCTTGAGTCAGGCGCTCGCGCTGCGAGAAGATATCGATCCCGTCCCGTAGAGCGACCTCCTTGACTAGCTCCGGTAGGACGACGACGCTTTGTGGATAGAAACGGGCCAACAGCGATAGAGTCTCGCTCTTCCCCGCTGCTGGCAAACCTTCAAAGATAACGTGATGCATAGATATTCTCCTTTTGTATTGCGTATTCTATCCGCTGGGTGTTGGTCTTTGCCATCTTTCGATTTGTGCATCGATTGGGAAGTCCTCGCATCTTGCTTCTGGAAGGTTGTCTTGAGTGCAGTACCTTTGTTCCTTCGACTTTCCCCACTCGATCTGTATAATGGTCGGAATCAAGAAAGGAGCCTAGAGAATTGCATAAGCTGATTATTGTTGAATCACCGACCAAAGCGCGGACGATTGGCCAGTACTTAGGCAAGGCCTACAAGGTCCTCTCGTCGCAGGGGCACGTGCGTGATCTGCCGCGAAATGACCTGGGAGTGGATATCGAGAACGGATTTGAACCAAAGTTTGAGACGAAGCGTACGAAGCTTGTGAAGGAGCTGCGCGATGCGGCGAAGGGTGCAGAACGTGTTTACCTGGCTACGGACCATGATCGTGAGGGAGAGGCGATTGCCTACGACCTATACACCATTCTCAAGCGCGTAATTAAGGATAACAACGCATTCTCCCGCCCGATATTCAATGAGATCACCAAGCCCGTCATTCTGGAGGCGCTCAAATCGCCGACGGGGATTGACATGAACCGTGTGGAAGCGCAGCGCACTCGTCGCATCCTCGATCGCCTTGTCGGCTATCAGGTGAGTCCCATCCTTTCTATGGCGCTGGCCGGGAACAGATTCGAGGGATTGTCCGCGGGGCGTGTGCAATCAGTCGCGCTCCGTTTCCTGTGTGATCGTGAGGGAGAGATTGATCGCTTTGTCCCTGCGGAGTATTGGGAGATCGAGGCGTTGCTGAGGAACGGAGAACCGTTCAGCGCAAAGCTCAGCAAGAAGGGCGGCAAGAAGTTCGTCATTCGAAACAAGGAAGAGGCGCAGAATGTGATCGACGCGCTGCACGCGGCGAAGATTACCGTCGCATCACTTGAGGAGAAGAAGCGTCGTCGCCAACCATCCCCTCCATTCATCACAAGCTCGTTGCAGCAGACGGCTTCCTCTGCCCTGCACTTCACCCCGAAGCGCACGATGAAGATCGCTCAGGAGCTGTATGAGGGCGTGAAACTTCCCGAAGGTAGCGTTGGATTAATCACCTACATGCGTACAGATTCGGTACGCATGTCCGACGAAGCGGTCTCTGCTGCGCGGGAGATCATCGAGCGAAGTTATGGTGAGAAGTATCTGGAGAAGAAGCCTCGCCAATTTAAGAATAAGAAGCGTTCTCAGGACGCGCATGAGGCGATCCGCCCGACCAATCTCTCTCTCACGCCACAGTCAATTGGCGCTCATCTGTCGCCCGATCAACGCAAGCTTTACACCCTGATCTATAATCGTTTCCTGGCGACGCAGATGACTCCCGCTGTCTATCTGCTGCGCAAGGCGCTGATCGCCGCTGGCGTGTACACACTTGAGGCCGGAGGAAGCACGCTTGCGTTTGATGGCTTCCTCAAACTGTTCCCTGAACAGCGCTCACAGGAGAAGGTGTTTCCTAGCGGCCTTCGCGAGGGGTTGGAACTTGTGCTGGAGAAGATTGAAAGCGCGCAGAAGTTCACCGAGCCACCACGGCGCTACAGCGAAGCTGGGCTGGTGAACCTGCTGGAAAAGGAAGGGGTTGGGCGCCCGAGCACCTATGCGTCGATCATCTCCGTCATTCAAGACCGCGGCTACGCGGTGAAAGAGGGAGGGAGTCTGCGGCCAACTTTGCTTGGACAGGTTGTGGTCGATTTCCTGAAGCAAAACTTCACCCAAACCGTGGAGAGCGAGTTCACTGCGCACATGGAGGAGGACCTCGACAAGATCGAGGAGGGTTCCCTGACGCGGAAGGCTGTTCTCGATGAGTTTTATGCCCCTTTCTCCAAACGCCTGCAGACATTTGAGGAGAACGACGGAGGCAAGGAGCATCGGTTCCATATCTTGACGGATGTGGCATGCGACAAGTGCGGCGTGCCGATGGAACTTCGGTATTGGAAGGGATCGCACTTTCTTGGCTGCTCCAATTACCCTGAGTGCAAGAACACAAAGAGCCTTCCTCCAGAGTTTCCCTACCACTTTGAGGGAGAGAAGCTCATTCTGCGTGAGGGACTTGAGGAGATGGAGAAAGAAGCGCGCGAACACCAGTTCCCCTGCCCGGAATGCGGCTCTCCGATGGAACTCAAGTCGGGAAGGTATGGTCGCTACTACAAGTGCACGAACCCTGAGTGTGGGAAGACGGCGTCAATCTCCACCGGTGTCCCTTGCCCGGTTTGCAAGGAGGGAGTGCTGGTGGAAAAGTACTCCGCCAAGCGGCGGCGCACGTTCTACAGTTGTAGCAGGTACCCCGATTGCCGCTTCGCTGTGAGCGAGAAGCCGGTGAAGGTCTGTCCGTCATGCGATAGTGGAGTGCTGGTAGAGAAAAGGGATAAGCTTGTATGCAGTAACAAAGATTGTGACTACACAGAGGAAGTCAAATAGCTATCAGCTTTCAGCTGCTCCAGTTGATGTGTAGTGGCTGACGCCTGAAAGCTGAGAGCTAGTAGCTCATTACCTACGCGTGTTCCGAGAGGAGCTTCAACCACTCTAAGCGGTGCTTCAATCCTGAGTCTTGCAGCTTAGCAAGCGCCTCTTTCTGGATCTGCCGAACTCGCTCCCGGCTGATGCCGAACTCGACTCCTACTTCATCGAGGGTGCGCGGCTGGTAGTCGTTCAATCCGTAGCGCAATTCGAGGATTCGTTTCTCACGATCCGTCAACCGCTCGTTAAGTGCCTCCTCCAGTTCTTGTACCAGCAGGTGATCAAATGTCTCCCGTTCCGGCGAGTCGACAGAGCTATCCTCGATGAAGTCGCCAAGGACGGAACCGTCGTCGTCGTATCCAATTGGCATGTCGAGCGAAGTCATGCTCTGGGCGGTCTTCTTCGCCTTGATGATGTTCTCCTCGGTTGTCTCAAGTTCGACAGCCATGTTCTCAGACGAGGGCATCTCTCCCGTCTCCTTGAGGTGGTTTCGTTCCAGTTGATAGATCTTGCGGATCAGCTCATTGATATGAGTAGGAACACGAATCGTGCGTGATCGGTTGGTGATCGCCCGCAGGATTGCTTGCCGGATCCACCACGTGGCGTAGGTGGAGAACTTGAAGCCCTTCGTATAGTCGAATTTCTCAATCGCCTTCATTAAACCGAGGTTCCCTTCTTGAATCAGGTCGAGGAAGGGGAGACCGCAGCCGCGGTACTTCTTGGCAATTGAGACTACGAGCCGCAGATTGGCCTCAGCCAATTCTTCCTTTGCACGCTTATCACCGACCTCAATGCGCTTGGAGAGCGTCACTTCATCGGCTCTTGTTAGGAGAGGCACGCGGCTGATCTCGCCGAAATACGTGCGAATGGGGTTATCCGAACGGGATGAACGCTCATGTATGTCCCGCTTGTTGTCAGGCTTCGTGCTCAGATGTGCCTTAAGATTAATTGTTGGCTTCGGTCCTCTTGTTTCTTTCGTTTTTTTCATCCCTTCCTCCTAACCCTGGCCCTTGCATTATTAAGAGACCAACGAAACACAATCGGATGACCCGGAGGGCCCTCCGATCTCATTCACAATAGCTCTATATGTACTTCCACTGCTACGGCATCGGCCGCCTCTGGTCAACTCATCCCTTAGTTTCTAACTTGCAGTATAGCACAAAAAGAGGACGATGTGAAGCTCTTGCAGGGGTGACTTGGAGGCGGAGTTTAGTTATGACGGACGACTGTGCTTCAGCTGTGCGGGTAGTACGTAAGGAGAGCGGCAACAAGCAACCCCACCACGATCCAGAGGTAGAAAGCGTTCTCCCTACCAAGTGTCGGTGGCCGGGGTGGAGAAAGGGAGAACTGCAGACCGAGCGATGCTTCCGGGGAGAATGTCCACGTGGGCGGAAGCGTATCCAGGGAACGTACGCTCGCGATGAGCGCCACGGAATCGATCAGCCAGATCTGTGTACCAGCGGTGACGCGCATATACGGCGTCCATCCCCAGATGCCGCCAATCGGTTTCCACTGTAGGCTTAGCCCTCCACCGGCGTAGATGGCAGCAGCCCCCATCCAGCTCTTGACGATGAGATCTACGCTTCCCTCAAATAGGTTCGGAAAGTGAGACGGATACGTTCCCAGAGTGAACAGGAAGGTCAGGTTTGGATCTGTCAGGATCTCTGTTGAGATGGAAGAGAACGACTCACTCCAGTCGATTGGGACCGCAACGGGAGCGGTAACGCCAAACCCGAATGCTAACGGGACTCCACCCTGCACGCAGAGACCTATGGCAAGAACTGAGGAAACCACCAGTAGCAATGTCAGATATCTATGCACTTTTCCTCCTAAACTTCAGAATAGCTTTGGATGCTCTTGTGAACCAGGGCGTGCGACCGTTTGGCAAGGGTAACGTGTCCTCTCGTTGTCGATCGAGTGAGCCTGCGCGATGAGCTTCTCTCCAGTTTCACCAGGGTGATTGATTCCTACGTTGCTTGGCGCAAGGAGAGAGACTAGAATCTCATCGACAGCTTCAGGGCTGACAGTGTCAGGGCTGACAGTGTCAGCACGATAGGCGAGGAGGGATGATGTTACAATTACTACAAGAGATATCCGCCCGCGCGTCAGGATGGGTGGAGCTTCGGTATCATGTGCGCCGATCAAAGCGAATCTCCGTACGGAACGGAAAATTGGAGGAATCTTCTACGCTCCGATTGTCCGGTGTGGGAGTAAGGGCGCTCATCGATGGCGTGTTCGGATTTGCCAGCACCACAGACCTCTCCGAGGACGGGATCGCGCGAGCGATGAGTGAGGCGCAGAGCGCGGCACGTGTCTCCGCGGTGGCGAAACGGGCTAAGATTGCTCCGCTCCCGCACGTGATGTTGGCGTCGGGGAACTTCACCGTCAAGACAGATGATCCGCTCGATGATCATCCACTCACCGAGAAACTGGCGCTTGTCATGCGCATGGATGAACGTGTGCGTTCTGCAGCGAAGAAGATTGTCTCATCATCGGTTGCCTACTCCGAGCTGCAGGACGAGAAGGTGATCGTTACGTCGGACGGTGCGGGGGCACACATCATCGATTCTAAACCCGATTTTCGCGTTCTCGCCGTAGCGCAGCAGAATGGTGACCAAGCGATGGGGATGGATTCGTCCGGAGTAACCGGCGGATATGCTGACCTGTTCGCCAAGCGAACGCCGGAGGAAATGGCCGACAAGGCCGTGCGGCTCGCTGTCGATCAGTTGGGAGCGGATTACGCCGCTGGCGATGTAGCGACGGTTGTCCTCGATCCGGGCCTGGTAGGCGTACTTAGTCATGAGGCGATCGGGCACACCGTTGAGGCGGATCTTGTGCGTGGCGGCGCCATTACAAGCGGAAAGATCGGTACGCAGGTGGGCTCGGACCTGGTCACGCTGTGCGACAGTGGGCCATCTACTCACATGCCCCACGCCGCCGGTGAACTGCTCGTAGATGATGAAGGCGTGAGAACCGGCCGCACGGTGATCATCGATCACGGCGTCCTCCGTTCGTATCTACACAACCGCGAGAGCGCGGCCTACTTCGGCGTTGAGTCGACAGGAAACGCACGCGCGTTCGAGTATTCTGATGAGCCGATCATCCGCATGCGAAACACCTATATCGAGCCGGGCATTTCCTCTGTGGAGGAGATCATCGCCTCAGTGAAGCGCGGCTACTATCTTCAGGGATTGGGTGGAGGTGGACAGGCGGATTCAAACGCCGAGTTTATGTTCGGCGTGCGCGAAGCGTACGAAATCGTTGATGGAAAGATCGGGAAGATGGTGCGCGGAGTAACCATCTCTGGGAATGCGTTCGAAGTACTAAAGTCGGTGGACGCTGTGGGTAATGACTTCACTTGGGGGCTTGGCGCTGGGCACTGCGGCAAGGGCCAACTGGCCAAGGTGGATGCTGGTGGCCCGCATCTTCGCTGCATCGTGACAATCGGAGGTCGGCAAAAATGAATAGCAAGTTGATCGATCTGTGCAAAGACACGCTTGATCGCAGTAAGCAGAAGGGCGCGGACGAGGTTGAGGTGTATGGTGAATCGGTGCGCACGATCACCGTCGCGATCGAGAAGAATGATCTGCAAGTATCGCGCGCTCAGAAGGAAACGATGATCGGAGTACGGGCGTTTTCCGAAAAAAGAATCGGGTTTGCCTCCACGAACGATTTGACGACCATCGACGAAACGTGTGCCGATGCGGTCACGTTGGCAAAGGCCTCACCGACAGACGAGAACAACATCCTCCCGCAGCGCGAGGAGAGCAAGTACGTATCCGGGATATACGATCCGGCATGTGAAGGATTCAGCATCGACAGGGCGATCGAACAGGCAGTGAGGATGCTCGACATCGCTAGCTCGATCGACAAGCGCCTCATCCTCGGTAACGGTGAGTTCTCTGTGCACATCGGCACGCGTGCCTTGGTTAATTCCAGCGGCGTCTCTTGGGAGGAGCCGGAGAGCCTGTTCGTCTATTACGCCCTTGCCACCGCACGCGACGGAGAGGAAGTCTCTAATATGGACTATCAATTTGATGCGACACGCAGAGCCGATGCGATCGATGTTGAACCGATCACCCGCCGTGCGTGTGAGAACGCCCTCGGTTCGCTTGGAGCGAAGAAAGGGATTAGCTTCAATGGTCAGGTAGTCCTCTCACCGAATGCTGCACAGTCTTTATTCGCCTCACTGATCCTCTTTCAGGTGAACGCTAAGAACGTGCTCCGTGGGATGAGCCGCTGGAAAGAGATGCTTGGTAGCGCGGTCGCATCGAATCTGATCAGCGTGGTCGATGATGGGCGTTTGCAAGACGGTGTGGGGACCGCGTCGTTCGATCGCGAGGGAGTCGCGCACAAACGGCTGAATCTGATTAAGGGCGGCCGACTCACTTCATTCATGCACAACACGTACACTGCTGCGGCACTGGGGATGGAGAATACTGGCCACGCCGCCGGTTCGGCGCGCTCTGTTCCCGGTATTGGCCCATCCAATTTCGAGATCCTTCCTGGAGATAAGAGTAAAGACGAGCTGATCGCCGAGATTGATAAGGGTGTCCTTGTCACCCGTTTCTCGGGTCGTGCCGATCCGGTCTCTGGCGACTTCTCCGGCGTCGCTAAGGGAGGATACCTGATCGAGAACGGCCGCATTTCAAGGCCGATCAGGGGGACGCTCATCGCAGGAAACGCCTTCGATGCACTGAAGAATCTGTCCGGTGTTTCCCGCGAACAGGAACGAGTATTCAGCCTGACTCTGCCCTACTTACGCCTCGAGCGAATATCGGTCACCGCGGGGTAGAGGGATGATCGACATCCGTAAGCTCACGATCGATGACTATGACGCACTGTGTGCGCTGTGGAAAAAGGCGGGACTCCCCTACAGGCCGAACGGGCGGGATACGCGCGAGAAAATTGCTTTGCAGATTGATGGTGAGTGTACGATCTATCTTGCTGCTGAGGAGGATGGAAAGCTTGTGGGAGCGATTCTGGGGACACACGATAGCCGTAAGGGATGGCTGAATCGCTTAGCCGTCTCTCCGGATCATCGAGGACGCGGAATTGCGACAATGCTTGTACGTGCGGTCGAGGAAACCTGCATTGAGCTCGGTATCGAGATCTTTGCCTGTCAAATCGAGGACTGGAACACGACCTCGATGGCCATATTTGACCACCTTGGCTACACACAGCACGACGACATTATCTACTACACCAAGCGCAAGAACCCCGAGGTGTAGGATCGATGTGCAAGCCCCACCGGATACTGCGGTAGCAGTATCCGGTGGGGCGCTGTAATTGATTCTTCTTCAGGCCTCATCCCACAGCTTGGCAGCCGCGCTCTGAAGCCCCGGCGGTGGTCCGAGGATCTCCGCGAGAACGATTGCGGCACGCGGGTCCTCGCGCAGGATCTCCTTGATCAGTCGCAATACAGGGAGCGTGGTTTCCATCACTTACCCTCTCCTTTGACCCCCTTTTTTTCGCCCTTGGAGAGACCTTCGCGCATCTGGGTGTCTGCCTGGATGTTCTTCATCCGGTAGTAGTCCATGATTCCCAGGTGCCCACTGCGGAATGAATCGGCGATCGCGCGGGGGATCTCCGCCTCCGCCTTGACAACGTCGGCCTGCCGCTCCTGAACAAGAGCGCTCATCTCTTGCTCTTTGGCAATCGCCATTGCGCGGCGTTCCTCGGCCTTGGCTTGGGCTACCTTCAAGTCGGCCTCGGCCTGATCGGTCTGGAGCTGGGCCCCGATGTTCTTCCCTACGTCAACATCAGCAATGTCGATCGATAGTATCTCGAATGCCGTTCCGGCATCGAGCCCTCTATCCAGCACGCGCTTGGAGATCGAATCCGGGTTTTCCAACACCGCCTTGTGCGAGTTGGCCGAGCCGATCGCCGAAACGATCCCCTCGCCGACACGGGCGATGATCGTGTCCTCGGTCGCTCCACCGACCAGCCGCTCGATGTTCGCTCGTACTGTCACCCGCGCCAGGGCGAAGAGCTGAATCCCGTCCTTAGCCACTGCTCCGATCTTCGGCGTCTCGATCACCCGCGGGTTGACCGACATTGCCACTGCTCCGTAGACATCACGGCCGGCGAGGTCGATTGCTGCCGCCCGCTGGAAGTTGAGCTCGATCTCTGCCTTATCGGCCGAGATCAACGCCCGCACGACACGTTGGACGTCTCCGCCGGCGAGCACATGTGCCTCTAGCTCAGTTATCGATGGTTGAAGACCAGCCTTCCATGCGGTGATCATCGGGCCAATCACCTTGGATGGATTTACCTTTCGCAGCCGCATCCCGATCAATGTCATTGGGCCAACAGGCACGCTTGCTGCAAGCGCAGAGATCCATAGGCCAACCGGTACGAAGTAGAAGAAAATCCATAGAACAAGAATCGCCAACACTGCCACAACGATGTATAAGGTCATGTCTACCCCTCCTTATCTTTTTTCCTGACCACCTTACGGTAGCCATCATCTCTTGTTACTACGATCGTCGTTCCTTTTGGGAGGAACCCTTCTTCACAGACTACATCTGCCCTCTCGCCATCGAATTTACCCGTCCCCACCGGATGAAGATCGGTCACCGCTACACCATGCCGTCCCAGCCATGGGCTTACCGTCCCTTTCTTCCTCGTTCTATCGAACGCTTTACCGGTGATCGCTTGTGAGAGGATCACCCCGCCGAAGCGGAGCCGTGTCTTCGGCAGCCTGGTTACGAGGAGAACGGTTCCCACCAAGGCAAGAACGAGACCTGCGGATACTGCGCCGATCGCCTGCATAGTCTCCGCGGCTTCTGTGAACGGACCAACCATAGACGTGTAGAAGCCAAGCCCGATCAGTACCAGTCCTCCCAGCCCGGCCGCACCAAAGTCAACGGCGGTAAAGACGAAGATCTCAAGGAGGATCGCCACAAGCCCTCCGAGGAGAAAAAGGATCGATTCCCATCCGGCAAGGCCGACGAGGAAGTGCGACCAGAAGAAGGCACCGAGGCAAGTGAGGCCGACGATCCCTGGAATACCGAACCCTGGAATAAGCATCTCCGCGATAAGACCGAGCATCCCGATGGTGATGAGGAGAGCTGCCATCCACGACTGGGTCAGGACCTCAACTACACTGTCGATCCATCGACGGGAGAAATGAACCACTATTGCACCGCTGAGCCCTTTAGCTTCTAGGAGCTCCTCCAGGCTCCCTACTTCGCCTTCGGAGTAACCCCACTGGGACGCCTCCTGCGAGGTGAGGGTGAGGAGCTTCCCTTTCTCGATCAGCCCTTCGATCTCGACATCGCGGTCGACCATCGCCTCGGCGATCTCGGCAGGGCGACTTCGTGTCTCGGCAACGGCGGCAAACAGCTTACGCGTCGCCGATACGATCTTCTCCGGTGCTTCTTCCATCTTGCCGCTATCGAAATAGACTGGCGTGGCCGCCCCCATCACCCCACCAGGTGCGAAGTAGATCTCTTCGCAGGCGATGGCGAGGAGCGCCCCCGCAGAATACGCCTCGCGGTCGACGTAGGCGATCGTGGGGATCTTTGTATCGAGGATGGCGTCGCGGGAAGCAACCGCAGAATCCAGGTAGCCTCCGGGGGTGGAGAATTCGATCACCAGCGTACCTGCCCCGGCCTCCTCTGCTTCGGATAACCCCTGGCGCAGATACGACACGGTCCCTCGGCCGATTTCACCGTCGATGGTGAGCACCCAGACGGACCGACTATCCTGAGAGAGCCCCAGGAACGAGGTCGTGATCAGTAAACCCAGAAGCAAAATGCGCATTCTCATGAATCCATCCTAGGATGTCATCTCTGTCTTGTCAAGAGCATTGCCATATTCCGCGAGGGCTTGATCTTGTTCACTGTGTGGTCTCCTCCACTGGCAGCGTCCCGTAGTGGGCGATTGTCTCACGCAGAGTCCTGATCAGCAAGGCATGATATCCGTCCCAGTCTCCCTTGGCCCATAACCGTGAAAGCTGATACGTGTTCTCTCTTGCTGTATCCCATAGTTCACGATCGGGGTACCTGCACGCCACCACCACGATGGTGTGGGCCTCTTGCTGTAATCTGCTCCACCCATCACCACTTGGTTTGGGAATAGGGGCGGAGACGAGCTGCCAGAAACGGTCGATATCGTCCATTTCTCCCGCGAGTGAGTAAACAGAATCCAGTATCAAGAACGCCTCCTTTAATAGGACCGGTTGGAGTATTCGATACACAAGCGCGAGCCGCTCGATAGTGAACTCAGCGTACGCACGATGAGCTTCGTTGATCTTGTAGTTGGAAGCCCACGCTTGCCAGGCGGGCGTGATATCGAATATGAACTGATCCCAGTTCTCAGCAAGATCCGGAAGGTTCTCGATAAACGCATCGATACCGTCCCTTTCGACGAGGAAAGCGATCAGGCTTGCCCCTACAGGATAGCTCACGTGGTAAGGAACATCCGATAGGCCGTGGCTCTCTGCCCACACAGCCGCAGTGTAACGCCAGCTGTTGTCCCTGCTGAGCTTGTATGCGGTGTATTCTGCAAACCCCTCCCTGAGCATGTGAGGCAAGTCTTGCAGAGAAAGCCCGTGTCTTTGGCAGAGCAGGGAAGTCAGCCAGTGGCTGACTTCGTGATAGAGATCGTGGCGGAGTTGAGGGGAATTGTAGTCAAACACGACGGAATTCGAGCGGGACATGAGCATTGCAAGGGAAGGGTCTGGGTTCAAAGACAATACTGTATATGTTGGAGTCCTGTAGGAGAATGAAGCTTCGGCGTGGCTGCCCACCAACGATTTCTGGAGAGTGGGGTTGGACATGGCGATCAGTGTTAGCGGCAGGATTTTCTCACCTTTCCACGTAGGAAGCGGAATGGCCCACATGTCAGATGCGGTTGACGAGGGGATAGGGACGAAACCGGCAGTGAACGGATCGTATTTACTCTCAATCCAGGTGTCTTCCGGCATCTCAGTTAGTTCATCCCAGTTCTCTGCGCTGGTCGGGAATGGTTGGTTCCAGAAGGAGAAAACGGCTTCTGCCCTTGTTGTTACTATCTCAATCAACGTAGCATCAGGAGCTGTTTCTACCCAAGCGACCAAACCGTACGGCCACGGGGTTAATGTGTAGGGGCTAGCCAGAGAAACTACAGAGATGAACGACACGGCAATAAGCATAAGCAAGAGAACCTTCCGCAGTAGGAATCACCTCCCACGTTAATCATAGCACGATTATCTATACAAGTAAACGCTTTTTTCAAGCTGACATCTGATGAGTAACGAAATCCTCATGCGAGAAGCGCGGAACGGTTCGTGGTATACTCATCCCATGGACGAGAGAACGAATGAAGATGACAGCAGATTGGTCACGGTGTTGACCGCGGGGAATGGGGGGCAGATCGCACACGCCTCATCCATCCTGGAGGAGGCGGGGATTCCCTACTTCGAGAAAGGAGGAGTGTCCCGTCGCCTCGGCATATACTTGTTCAATGCCTCCGCCAGGTTTGTTGAGTTTCAGACTGCTCATGTGGATGCCGCCACAGCAAGAAAGCTATTGGCAAAAAACGGTCTCAAGCCAGATTAATGTTTTCATGGCCTGGCTTGTGATAGTAGGATTCGTACCACTAGCTAGATTACTGGAGCTAAGATATACACAGCAAACGCTTAACAGCTTGATAAGATCAGCAAAAACCAGTATATAGGATGCTAAAGGAGGCTTATAGCATGACAAATATACGCACCGGCTTTGCCTGGCTGGACAAGTTAATGCCCGAAGGGATAGGTTTGTATACTTCCACAATGATAAGCGGGCCAGGAGGATCAGGTAAGCCCCTTGTAGGTAATGCCTTCGCTTCGGCTTGGCTTAAAGAAGGCGGAAGTGTTGTGTTCATGTCCCTACAGTATCCTTCTACTGACTTCATCTTCTCGGGGATAGCTGCGCTGCAGGCTGTAGATCTCAACCAATACCTTGATCATGTCAAGTTCATAGTCCTTGACCCAACAATTGACAATATGCAGAGTTCCGGGAAAGAGATAAAGGCAAATTTGGTGAAACCAGAGATTTGGGAAATGGCCATAGAGAAGGCTTGCTCTCAGGTGCCAGATAAAGGACCTGGAATCTTAGTATTTGGATCAGCTCTCAATCTGCTCCTCTTTTCGCCCACTTACGGCTCGTCAATCAAACAGAAGATGCAAAACACGATCAGCGAAGATAAGACAAGAAGCTACCTATTCTCGGTCAGCACTTCAGCCAAAAAAGAGCAGGTCAGTCAGCTAGAGGATGCTGCTGACAACCTGATTCTCACGCGCAGCACCAAAGAACCAGAGTTTCGGCTTTATCTTAGTATCACCAGGCTCAAGAATGTACAATTTTCCTCTGAGGAGATACAGGTACCAATTCCTGCGCAGGCGCTCGGCGAAGTGCGGGCAGTGGCAGAGCACAGCCGCAACAGGGTCATACCGTTGATAAGCAAGATCTAGGGACACAAATAGGGATTAAGAACTGTTCTCCTTGTCAATACTTACGCTTACAATCCTACCAGCCGCCACCGCCACCACCACCAAACCCGCCACCGGAAAACCCGCCGCCAAACGACGAGCCACCGCCCCACGCGGAGTGTCCGCCTGAGCTTGTTCGTGGCGCTGAAACGAAGGTACGCTCCATCCCAGAGGAGAGGTTCATCATCCCCAGGTAGAACAGAGCGGGATGGAAACCGGGAGTCGATCCCACATACCATTGTGGGGGCTCACTCATTAGCCCCTCGAATTGTTTAGTCCAGATGGAGGTCAGGTTGAACGCCATTGCGTATGGGAGGAGCTTCTCGAATAGCTTGGGGTTCTTCTCCGGTGCATCGTGGAACTCCATCTGCTTCACTTCGGCACGGTGGATGTATTCGGAGAGGCCGAGGAGATCCTGCAGCACGAGGACTCCCTTCTTCGTCTTGCGCGGCATGATCGGCGAGAACGCGAGGACGATCAGACTGGATAAAGCGATCGCTAGCCCTAGGTAGAGGGACCCACTCCAGCCACCGATCGCGATGGCCAGCGCGATACCGAACATTCCTGCTCCAGCGTACGATTTTCGGGTGCGCTCCGGATTATTCGGGTAGTACCCTTTCTTGATCAGGCCGGAGTAAAGAGTAGTCTTGAGCTTGGGCAAGACCTTGTAGAATTCGTTCTCCATCGAGGAGAGGAGCCGCTTGTCAGGGTGAGCAGCGTCGAATATCGCGCTAAGCAGAGTTGTTTCCACCTTGGAAAGATCCGAGTTAGCGTCCTTCTTCTTGACGAACTCGTAATCGAGAGGTCCGACATGGCCGAAGAGGCCCTTGATTTTTTCGGCGATTCCTTCCTGTTCAGCGCCAACTTCCTTTATGGTCAGGTACCCCTTCACCGCAAGGCCGATCACCATCGCCGAGATGTCGCGCAGATCGGCGCGGTCGTCGATTAATACACCCGCCTCGCCGGGATGCATCCCTCGCGGTGGCTCAAAGCGCGGGGCAATGGTCTCCTTGCGCGGGTCCTTCCCCACCTTGAGCCACACTAGGAACATCCCTATAAGTGTCAAGATTGGCAGGGCCGCGTACTTGTTTGCGTTCAAGAACCAGAGTATGCGTTGCCACGTGGTCGGTGCAGCGATCCCTGCTTGATCGCGCGGGATGGACATGTCGATTGTCAGCCCCTCTCCAGGCAAGAGCAGGCCAGAGGTGAACACGAATTTTCCCTGATCATCGATTATTGCTTCTGTGCGACGGGTATTGTTCCCATAGTAGCCAATGTACGAGGTGGTTGCGACATCGGAAGTGTTTACAGTTCTTGGCAGAGTAACAGTCGCCGATGCATTATCGATGGGGATCGCCCACTCGTTTCCGGTGACGTTCCAGTATAGCTGAATGTAGTCATCGTGAAAGAGGAGGGCTCGATCCACATTGTAACGAATTGTGTATGTGTGGTTTCCCGTGATCGTTCGGTCCGGATCGCCGATGCGAACGAGGATATTCCGTCCGCTCCTGCTTGTGGTGTACTGAGCACTCCCTCCATCTTGCGTGGCTGCTATAACCTTTAGCGAGACTGTGATGTTCTCTCCTGTCGAACGACGGTATGAAACGGGTATCCATCGTTCGATCCCATGGTGCGGGCTGTAGAAATCGACATCGAGTTTCTCCTCGATGTGGAGCGTTCCTTTCTCGTCGAGCACAATCTGGGCATCGAAGTTGTTGATACGCAGGGTTGCCGAAGCCACAACGGAGAGCATTAATACAAGAAGGAGAGAGATGATAATCTTGCGCATCAGAACTGCACCCTTGGCGCCTCCCGCTGCTCTGCACCGGGGAGGGTGTAGAACTCGCGTTCCTTGAAGTGGAACATGTTGGCAATCATGCTCTGTGGGAAGACGGCGATTGACGTGTTCAGATCACGCACAACGGCGTTGTAGTACATGCGCGATCGCTGTACGGAATCTTCGACCTCCTCCATCGTCTGCTGTAGCTTGATGAAGTTCTCGTTTGCCTTCAGTTGGGGGTAATTCTCTACTACAGCGAACAGGGATTTCAGCGCTCCCTTAAGCCCCTCTTCGGCGATCGCTTGCTGCTGTGGTGAGGAGGCATCGATCGCCTTGGCACGAGCAAGGGTGACTCGTTCGAATACCCCGCTCTCGTGTTTGGCATACCCCTTCACTGTTTCCACAAGATTAGGGATCAGATCCCACCGCCGCTTGAGCTGGGTATCGATATCGTGCCACGACTCCTTGGCGCGAATCTTCAAACGAACGAGTCGGTTGTATGCAAGCACCCCCCAACCAAGAACAAATGCTACGACCAGAATGACAATGAAACCTGCGCTCATTTTCCCTCCTTTCACGTGTCGATACATTGTAGCGAGCAGACGGCGGCGCGCCAAATGACACTTTGCCGTTGAAAACGAGGCATGGGAGTAGTAAAGTCAGTCAGACAGCCTTACCGATATCTGGAGGTAGCCATGCACAAACGATTGTTCACGCCCGGGCCGACGGAAGTGCGCCCCGACATCCTGAAGGAACTTGCAACGCCGCAGATTCACCATCGCGCCCCGGAGTTTGCCGACCTATACGCTGAGATCCAGACCAAGTTACAGAAGCTCCTGTACACGCAGAATCCGGTTTTCCTGTACACGTCTTCTTCTATTGGGGCCATGGAGTCCGCAGTGACAAACCTCGTAGGCAAGCGATGTCTCAACCTGGTGAATGGGGCATTCTCGAAGCGCTGGCACGAGATTACGGAGGGGAACGGCGTTCCCTGCGATGCCTTCTCAATTGAATGGGACAAGGCGATCAAGCCGGAGATGGTCGACGAGCAGTTGAATACGGGAAAGTACGATGCAGTGACCCTCGTGTTGAACGAGACTTCTACCGGACTGATGAATCCGGTGGCCGAGATTGCAGAGGTAGTAAACTCCTATCCTGATGTCCTCCTCCTCGTTGATGCGGTGAGTGGGATGGCCGGGGTGAAGATCGATACCGACGCGTGGAAGCTCGACTTCGTCCTTGCTGGTGTGCAGAAGGCGTTTGCCCTTCCTGCTGGCCTCGCGGTTGCTGCGGTGAGCGAGCGAGCACTGGAGCGGGCAAAGAGTGTCCCGGCCCGTAGCTATTACTTCAACTTGAACAATATCTACAAATACCACAAAAAAAACCAGACCCCATCAACCCCGGCGATTCCGCACATGTTTGCTCTTAACGCGCAGCTCTCTGAGATACTTGCTGAGGGGATCGAGAACCGTTTCGTTAGGCACGAGAAGCTCGCCGGGATCGTGCAGGCGTGGGCGAAGAAGAACTTCGACATCTACCCCGAAGAGGGCTACTGGTCGAAGACGCTCACCTGCGTCAAGAACACGGGTGGAGTCGATGTGCCGAATTTGATCGACAGGTTAGCCGAAGAGTACAACGTGCGTATCTCCAACGGCTACGGCGCATTGAAGAACGAGACGTTCCGCATCGCCCACATGGGGGATACACAGATGGACGAGATCGAGGGCCTGCTGCGGGCGATCGACACCATCCTTAGTCTATAGGGAGGAGAAATGACATTTAAGGTTCTTGTCTCAGATCCACTAGCGAAGAGTGCGGTAGCGGCCATGCTTGACGCGGGATTGGTGGTCGACGAGAAGACCGATCTCTCCATCGGGCAATTGAAGAGCGAGATCGCAAATTACGATGCGATCGTCATCCGTAGCGCGACCAAACTGCGCGCGGAGGTCATCGATGCGGCAGCCAATCTGAAGCTGATCGTGCGTGCCGGTGTTGGCATGGATAACATCGACGTTGACTACGCCAAGGGAAAAGGGATCAGCGTACGCAACACCCCGGCGGCGAGCTCGAATTCCGTTGCTGAACTGGCGTTAGGACACCTCATCTCGCTTGCCCGCTGCATCAGTCGGGGAACGGTGTCGGTGAAGAGCGGGAAGTGGGAGAAGAAGGCGCTCAAAGGGATCGAGATCGAGGGAAAGACGCTCGGAATCGTTGGAATTGGCCGCATCGGTCAATTCCTGGCACAGAAGGCGGCTGCACTGGGTATGAAGGTGATCGCTTACGACAAGTTCCTCGACAAGAGTCCCCTCCCCGAAATCGTGACGATGGTTGAGTTCGAGGAGCTCCTAGTGGCGAGCGACTTCATATCACTGCACATTCCGTTCGATCCCAAGGTTGGTGCAACGATCGGAGAGGCTGAGATCAGTAAGATGAAAGATGGTGTGCGGCTGCTCAACTGCGCCCGTGGTGGTGTCATCGAGGAGGATGCGCTGGCGACTGCCCTTGCTAGTGGAAAGGTTGGGGGCGCTGCCCTCGACGTATACACTGTAGAACCGCCATCTGCCGGCAATTCGCTTTTCGCTCAGGAGAACGTGTCCTTCACCCCGCACATCGGAGCATCGACGGTCGAGGCACAGGCGCGCGTTGGCGCGGAAGCGGCGACGACGGTCATCGAGTTTGCAAAGGCGCAGTAGGAGGAAACATGGCTCATATCATCCCTTTTCGCGGTGTCCGCTACTCAACCTCGCATGCCGGTGAAGCAAGCGACCTTGTTGCTCAACCCTACGATCGCATTGGTAAGCAGGAGCAGGAGATCTACTACGAGCGCAGCCCATACAACATCGTACGCATCATCAAGGGCAGAGCGCAGCCTGAGGACAACGGAGAGAACGTGTATACTCGTGCTGGCTCCTATCTGCAGCAGTGGCTTGATGAAGGGATCCTCGTTCGCGACGAGACCCCGTCTCTATATGTCTATCACCAAGAGTACAGGTTTGGTGGGGAACGTCTGACACGCAAGGGATTCATCGCCCTGGGAAAACTCGAACCGGAAAAGGTTCATGCGCATGAAAGAACACTCAAAGGGCCGAAGGAGGACCGTCTGCGGTTGCTGCGTGCCACCGAAGGGAATTTTGGCCACATCTTCATGCTCTACTCCGACCCGCAGAGAGATGCCGATGCAGCCCTTGACGCGGCGATCGCAGGAATCGAACCAACGATTAGTGCAGTAGACGACTTTGGTAATAATCACTATGTCTGGCAGATCACCGATCCTAAGGTGATCGCCGTCGTGCAAGAGGCTGTCTCTGACAAGGATCTGTACATCGCTGATGGCCATCATCGCTACGAGACGGCGGTAAACTTCATGCGGGAGTGCGAACAAAAAGGCTGGCAGCCGGCTGCTCCCGAGTCGTTCGACGCGCGGATGATGACGTTGTTCAACATCGATGAGCCAGGGATGACGATCAGGCCCATTCATCGTCTGGTTCATGCCTTAGCTGAGTACGATGTCGAGGCCTTCCTGATGAGAGCGGAGAAAGACTTCGATGTCAAACGCTATTCGTCACTTACTGATATGCAACGTGGAGTTGCTGAGGGAAGGGATCATCACACCTTCGGGTGCTACAGCGGCGGAGTGTATGCATCCCTCAGCCTGCGCGATGAGAGGATCATGGACAGACTTATTGCGGAGGACCGGTCGCATGACTGGAAGCGCCTAGATGTATCGATCTTGCACACAGTGATCCTCGATCAGCTACTCGGTGTCGATGCAAAGGCGCTTGAAGAGCAGCGAAACATCACCTATGCCCACGGACCGGAGGAAGGAATAGCCGCCGTTGACGGCGCTTCGGAGCAGATCTTCTTCCTTCTCAACCCGACAAGTCCTTCTGAAGTGAGGCGCGTAGCCGACCACGGGGAGAAGATGCCGCAGAAGTCGACCGACTTCTATCCTAAGCTCCTCACCGGCCTCGTCCTGTCCAAGATGGAGATTGACAAGGGCTGAAACTGATAGGAATGAAGACGCGTTTCCTCGAAGTGGAAGCGCGTCCTCTTGTTTGGCTCTTCTCCGTTTGGAGTGGGTAACGAAAGCCCGACTGCAAGTACTAAGATGTCGTTCTCTAGTCGTGTGGTTCTATGAGGCGCACAAGCCTTGCCTTACGCCCGCTCGCTGAACCCTGCCAAGAAAGCAATCATCTGTCAGCATCGATCTCGCGGCTTTGGCCCATCACTCATTACCCATCACTCATCACTACCGCGAGGAACCTCTTATTCTGCATTATTCCGCGCGTTCTCCGAGGCCTGGGATGTGTACTTTCTTCTCCAACAAGCGCAACACCTGCGTGATGATGAACACGAGTGCCAGATAGAAGAGTGCGACGACGATAAATACTTCGAAGTAGCGGAAGTTGCGCGCGGCAATCCTTTTT
>JAYEFP010000212.1:0-5776 GCA_034715975.1 Candidatus Bipolaricaulota bacterium
GTCGGGATGTGGCCGCATGTAGACAGATCGATCTGGCCGGGCAACGTTGCAGTCTCCGGCCACCTCATGGTGTTCGACCTCGTGTACAACCCCATTGCAACGCAACTCCTGCAGCAGGCACGTGTGAGCGGAGCGCGGAGAATCTCAGGCCTTGAGATGCTCCTGCATCAGGGGGCGGCAGCATTCGAGCTCTGGATCGGAGAAAGCGCGCCCATCGAAGCGATGCGCGCTGCACTGAAGGAGGCTGCATCATGACAAAGCTCAGGTTTCTGACAGCCGGAGAGTCGCACGGGCCATGTTTGACCGCTATCGTGGATGGTCTCCCCGCTGGGATTGTGATCGACCCAGCGGAGATCGATCGCGAGCTGTCGCGTCGTCAGGGTGGGTACGGGCGCGGCAAGAGAATGCAGATTGAGCGTGACCGAGTGGAGATCCTCGCTGGGGTGATCAACGGAAAGACGATCGGGGCGCCGGTGGCGCTGCGGATCGAGAACAGAGACTGGAACAACTGGCGCGAGCACTGGGCCGCGGGCGATCTCTCAGAGCTCACAGTCCCTCGGCCCGGACACGCCGATTACGCCGGCATGATCAAGTACGGCTTCACCGACGCCCGGCTGATCCTAGAGCGTGCGAGCGCGAGAGAGACGGCGGCGCGGGTGGCAGTCGGAGCGCTCGCCAAGCAACTCCTCGCCCAATTCAGGGTTAGGATCGGAAGCCACGTCCAACAGATCGGCTTTGTGAGAGCTCAGATCCCTGATCTCACGCCTGAGAACCTGTGGATGCTCGCCGAGTCCAGCGATGTGCGCTGTCCTGATCCCGCAGCAGCAGCGCTGATGCGCTCAGAGATCGACACGGCACGTGCTTCTGGAGAGACCCTCGGAGGCGTGTTCGTGATCATCGCTACCGGCGTCCCCGTCGGACTCGGAAGCCACGTGCAGTGGGACCGCCGCCTCGACGGGAAGCTCTCTCAGGCCTTGATCTCCATCCCAGCAGTGAAGGGGATCGAGATCGGGGATGCATTTGAAAACACATCTAAGTCAGGGAGAGAAGTGCACGATGAGTTGTTTCCAGACAGAGAAACAGTGAGACGAGTAACAAACCGGGCCGGAGGGATCGAAGGAGGGATGACAAACGGCGCTCCGATCGTAGTGCGGGCGGCGGTGAAGCCGATCCCGACCACCCTTTCACCGCTTCGGTCAGTTGATCTCGCAACCAGGGAAGCCGCCCTCACCGAGTACCAGCGATCCGACGTGTGTATCGTGCCGGCCGCCGCGGTGGTTGGCGAAGCGATGATCGCCTGGGCCCTGGCCGACGCGCTCCTCGAGAAGTACGGCGGCGACAGTCTCGCGGAGATGATGCGATGAAGAACATCGTTCTTAGCGGGTTCATGGGAACGGGAAAGACCGCGGTCGGGAGCGCGGTCGCGCAGCGGCTCGGGCGGGCGTTCGTCGACATGGACGTGTTGATCGCAGATCGCTCAAGGAAGTCGATCCCCCGCATCTTCGCTGAGGATGGAGAGGACGTGTTCCGCAGGCTGGAGCGGGAGCTGTGCCGTGAGCTGAGCGAGAAACAGGACCTGGTGATCGCCACCGGGGGCGGTACGCTGATCGATCACGAGAACCGTAGCCTGATGACGAAGACCGGCATCGTGGTCTGTCTCACCGCGAGCTATGATGAGATCGTGCGCCGGTTGAACGGGGCGGATGTGTCGACTCGGCCACTGCTGGGAGACGATCCACGGACGGAGATTGAACGATTGCTGTGCGATCGCAATGAGGCCTATCGTTCGTTCCCGTGGCAAATCGACACAACCGAATTGTCCATCAAACAGGTGGCAAATCGAGTGATCACGATCGCGGGGAGCGTTACCATTCGGGTCCGCTACCCGGGAGGGGAATACGATATCAGGATCGGTGACGGGCTGCTGAATCACCTGAGTGATCTGGCAAGAAAGGTGGCAATCGGCCACATCGCCATTGTCACAAATACGGTCGTAGGACCGCTCTACGCTGCTACGGTCGAAAGATCGCTGTGTGCCGCCGGGTTCGATCCGTTCACCTGCGTCATCCCCGACGGGGAGGTGCACAAGACACTGGCAACTGTGGAATCTCTGTACAGGAAGTTCCTCGACGGTGGGCTCGACCGTGCCGGGACAGTCGTCTCCCTTGGCGGAGGGGTAACCGGGGACATCGCCGGATTCGCGGCGGCCACGTTCATGCGCGGGGTGAAGTTCGCCCAGGTTCCGACGACGTTCCTGGCAATGATCGACGCGAGCGTTGGGGGAAAGACCGGCGTCGACCTTCCGAAGGGGAAGAACCTCGTCGGCGCATTCAAGCAGCCATCGCTCGTTCTGATCGATCCGAGTGTCCTTTCCACCCTACCAATTGAGGAGCTCAGGAACGGGGCTGCCGAGGCGATCAAGCACGGGGTCATCTCCGACCCGGCTCTGTTCGATCACTTAAAGGACGGCCCAGTATCATTCACACCACGGTTGATCGGCCGCATCCTGAAAGTGAAGGTAAGAATCGTGGCACAGGACCCATACGAGCGCGGGCGCAGAGAGATCCTCAACCTCGGGCACACGGTGGGACACGCGATCGAACGGGCGAGCAGGTTCTCTGTGCCGCACGGGCCAGCGGTGGCGATTGGCCTCGTCGCAGCGGCGCGGATCGCTGTTCGGCTCTCTCGCGCCGATCACGAACTAGTTAGACAACTGGAGTCCGCCCTAACTGCATGGGGACTTCCGATCAAGCTACCAGATCTGCCAATAGATAAGATTTTGGGCGCGATGACCCACGATAAGAAGAGGAAGAATGGGCAGACCCGTTTCGTCCTCCCGAGGAAAATCGGGAAGGTAGAGGTCACAGAGAGTGTCTCAGCGGAGATGATCCAATCGGTATTGCAACGAATGAAAGAGAGGAGCTAGAAGATGAACATCCTTATCCTGCACGGCCCCAACCTGAACCTGCTTGGCGTACGAGAGCCCGGAGTCTATGGAACCACAACGATGGATGAGATCAACATCTCTTTGCGCGACTACGCGCGTGCTCACGAGATCGAGCTTCGAATAGTGCAGTCAAATTACGAAGGCGGCCTGATCGATGCGATCCACGACGCGATCGGTTGGGCGGATGGTATCGTCATTAACCCCGGGGGGTATACCCACACCAGCATCGCGCTGCGCGACGGGATCGCCGGGGTTGGAATCCCAACGGTTGAGGTACACCTGTCGAACATCCACTCGCGCGAGGAGTTTCGCCACGAATCGGTGATCGCCCCCGTCTGCATTGGCCAGATCTCCGGATTCGGCTGTAGGAGTTATCTATTGGGGATCGAAGCCCTGCTCCATGAGAAGGAGGATTCCGTATCGTTTCGAATAGATAGTAACTTCTAGTTCAAGTTCGCACGGGACTGAGGTCGAAGAGAGTTCACCACGAAGAGCACGAAGGACACGAAGAATGGAACTCAATAGGCTATCAAATACGATAATTGGCTATGCAATCTTACAAGTTTAAGGACGGGATTAAGCGCTTCAGCTTCGTGACCTTCGTGGTGAAACAGTCTTGTACCTCTGTGAGAGTCTTGGCGCTTGCCAATCTCTCTCTAGTTACCCATTTGAAATGACAAAGAGCCAGAAGGAGGAACGCAATGAAGACACGAGCTGATCGCCTCGGGAAGATGCCTGAGTATCCGTTTGCCCGCTGGGGGGAGCGGGTGAACGCTGTTTGCGCTCGGGGAATCGACGTGATCCGACTCGATATGGGGAACCCTGACCTGCCGTCCCCGGACACCGTGATTGACGCTCTCTGCTCATCGGCTCATCGCTCTGATTCCCACGGCTATCCCGGCTATCGCGGGATCCCCGGCCTGCGCGAGGCAATCGCCGCGTACTACGCACGACGCTTCGGGGTGACACTTGACCCGAAGAACGAGATTGTCCCCCTCCTCGGATCCAAGGAGGGAATTGTTCACCTGTCACTGGCGATCCTCGATCCTGGAGACATCGTCCTCGTGCCCGATCCCGGCTATCCCTCGTATACGATGGGCGCGATACTGGCCGGGGTTGAGGTCTACAAGTTTCCACTCGACCAAGATCACGGGTTTCTTCCTGACTTCGACGCGATCCCTCCCGAAATCGCCGATGCGGCCCGAATGATGTGGCTCAACTACCCGAACAACCCGACCACCGCAACCGCCGATCTCGGGTTCTTCGAACAGGCAGTGTCATTTGCACGCAAGAACGACATTCTGATCTGCCACGATGCTCCCTATTGCGACGTCGCCTACGACGGCTACGTTCCACCCAGCCTGATGCAAGTTCCCGGAGCGGTGGACGTGGCGGTCGAGTTCAACTCTCTCTCAAAGACTTACAACATGGCCGGCTGGCGAGTGGGGATGGCCGTCGGGAACCCGGACGTGCTGGCATCGTTGTCGCTCGTGAAGTCGAACGTCGACTCCGGTCAGTTTCTCGCAGTGCAGGAGGCGGCCGCTCGCGCTCTTGCGATACCGCAAGAGTGGATCGAGGCCCGCAATCAGATTTACCAAGAAAGGATGCGGACCGCGATCTCTGGGCTCGCATCCCTCGGCTTTTCAGCTACTCCGCCAAAGGCAACCTTCTACATCTGGACGCAGGTTCCAGAGGGGTGGAAATCGGAGGATTTTGCAATAGCTCTCCTCGAGAAAGCCGGCGTCTCCGTTGCCCCAGGATCGTTCTTCGGAGAAAACGGCGAGGGGTACATCCGCATATCCCTCACCTCTCCGGAGCCACGCGTTGCCGAGGCGATCGACCGGATTTCGAAGGTTCTGAAGGGTTCCCTTCTGTTTGGAGCGGGCAATCAAATGCTAACCAACAAGGAATGAGTGCATTCTCTCGCCCGCTCGCTTGGCTTGCTCAAGTCGCTGAGACCGTAGAGAAAGGCGTTTCTAATGTTCTCTCCCGTGTCTTATTGTCCTTCTTGGCGTCCTGTCTGTCTAAGCTCGACAACAGACAGGCCTTTGCATCTCTCGCCAAACGTGAACGTGGTAGTCTGCCTGTTTTGAGAAGCGAACAGGGCTACCACGCTACGAAAACTGCGCAAGCTTGCGTAGCGTCGGGTCCTACCTGCCCTGTGGAGTCCTACTTCACTGGGGTGCCCGACGTTGCGCTGTGAGCTTGCGTCGTAGGCCATTCCTCAACGTGGCAGACAAGCTGCACACGCTACGAAAAGACCGCGCTTGCGACGTCCGTGTTTTCTTTGCGCTCTTCGCAAGAGGAATATGTTTGTCCTTCCATATTTCGCGTTCCGAGATCCGCGTTCGCCGTTCCGCGTTCTACTTCTTCACGACCTCAGCGTGATCGATTGTGAGATCGCCGTTGTAATCATCGATTGTCAACAGGATGCGCGGCTGCACTACGCGGTAGTTGCCGAACGCATACTCGACAACGTAACGGTAGTCGTCCTCGGCACCGTCACCATCGAAGTCGCCTTGCTTCACATCGCGCGGGGCGATGATGCGTACGCGCGCGTCGATCAGCACGTTCGAATCAATGTCGATCGCCACTGAGTTGGCAATGCCGCAACACAGAGTCGGTTCGAGCCACAGCCGATCGTCGATCTCTTGGTCGAAGTCAAGATCGATCATGCAGTACGCAATCGGGTACTCCTCTGGGTCGTTGGGATGCGTTCCGGCAACGATTTCATCGTCATCGGAGAACCCATCACCATCGGTGTCGATTGGCTGTATCTGTACTTCCGGCAAGAGCGGAATCAGCTCGGAGTTACAGGGGTCGTCATCT